>JAYUZN010000224.1:0-9602 GCA_043751755.1 Bacteroidota bacterium
ATTAATATCAATGATTTAAAAAATTGATTATCAAGTTATTGCAATAAGGTTTTCTTTTCAAAATATAGAGAAGTGTAACGTACTCGTGAAACATGCCGATAAATGTATATGCAAATATAAGCATATTTTGGTTTTTTGAGTAAAAATGGGTAAATTTTCTGTAAACATATCATTTCTTGAAGAAATGATATGTTTACAGAAAATTCATTTCGCTCAAAGCGTAAATCGCTAAACATAATCTATCTTCTTGGCAAAGGCAACAATGCCTTTCTGCTCAAACGGAATTTGCCTGATTTTGGGTCCACATCCACCAATTTCACTTCTACTTCATCTCCCAAACGTAGGACATCTTCTACATTATTAACCCGTTCGTGTGCGATTTCGGAAATGTGAAGCAAGCCATCTTTGCCTGGCAAAAACTCTACAAAAGCTCCAAAAGGTTGGATAGATTTTACTTTTCCTGTATAAATCTCGCCTACTTCGGGCATTTGAATGATGCCTTTTATCTGCCTTACTGCCGCTTCTACGCCTGCTGCATTTGCCGAAGAAATGGTAGCCGTTCCTACGCCATTTTGTCCTTCTTCTAAGACAATTGTGGTTTCGGTAGCACGCTGTATTTCTTGAATGACCTTTCCGCCCGGTCCGATAACTGCGCCAAAAACTTCATGTGGCACTTTCAAGACTACAAAACGAGGCGCAAATTGCGACAATTCTTGACGAGGCGTGTCAAGAGCTTTCATCATTTCGCCCAAAATGTGCATTCTGCCTGCTACGGCTTGTGCCAACGCAGTTTCGATGATTTCGTAAGAAAGTCCGCGAATTTTGATGTCCATTTGACAAGCTGTAAGCCCTTTTTCTGTCCCTGCTGTTTTGAAATCCATGTCTCCCAAATGGTCTTCGTCTCCCAAAATATCGGAAAGGACTGCAAAACTGCCATCTGCCATCGTTATCAAGCCCATAGCAATGCCCGAAACAGGGCGTTTTATTTGAATGCCTGCGTCCATCAAAGCCAAAGTGCCGCCACAAACAGAAGCCATTGAACTTGAACCATTTGACTCCAAAATGTTAGATTCTACCCGAATCGTGTAAGGCGATTGTGGAATCATGAGTTTCAAAGAACGTTCTGCCAAATTGCCATGTCCAATTTCCCTACGTGCGGGCGCGCGATTCGGTTTCACTTCGCCTGTAGAAAAGCCCGGAAAATTGTATTGTAACATGAAATCTTTTGAGCCGACAAAAGTAGGGGTATCTATTGTTTGTTGGTCTAATTTTGTTCCCAAAGTAACGACACACAAGCTCTGCGTTTCGCCACGTGTGAACACCGCCGAGCCATGTGAGCGAGGGAGAAAAGAAACTTCGCTGTAGATAGTACGTACTTCGGTCGTTTTTCTGCCATCAAGTCTAATGCTCTCTTTTACAATGACTTCGCGCATAATATCGGACTGAATATGCTTGAAATATTGGCTAAAATAGGTAGAAAAATACTGCAAATCAGGATATTTTTCTTTCAAAGTCGCTTTTGTTGCGTCAAATATAATTCCTACTTTGTGGCTACGGTCATGTTTTGACATTTTGCCGCGCGCTACTTCATACATTTCTGCCGAAATGAGGGCTTTTATTTCTGCTTCAAGCTCTGGATTTTCAGCGAGTTTGTCGTAATCACGCGTTGCAATTCCTACGGCTGCCCGCATTTCTTCCTGCAATTTGTTCAAAGGACGAATCGCGTCATGTGCCAATTTTAAGGCTTCTAACATAACGGCTTCGCTCACTTCATTCATTTCGCCTTCTACCATGACGATAGAGTCATTTGTGGCAGCGACCATCAAATCCAAATCGCAGCCTTTCATTTCGGAATAGGGCGGATTTATGTAAAACTTGCCGTCTTTGCGGGTTACACGCGCTTCGGAAACAGCCTCTACAAAAGGAATATCAGACACAAACAACGCCGCAGAAGCCGCAAGGCAGCTCAAAGCATCGGGTTGTTCTTGTCTATCGCTCGAAATGAGTTGCACCATCACCTGCGTATCTGCGTGATAATCGTCAGGGAAGAGTGGGCGCAAAGCTCGGTCAATGAGGCGTGAAACCAAGATTTCATTTTCGCCTAATCTGCCATCTCTTTTGAAAAAGCCGCCCGGAAAACGCCCAGAGGAGGAGTATTTTTCAAAATAATCTACGGACAAAGGCAGAAAATCGGTTTCCAAATTGATGGCACGACGTGCTACGACGGTAGCCAATAACATCGTGTCGCCGCAGCGCAAAACAACGCATCCATCTGCTTGTCGCGCTAATTTACCCGTTTCAAGGGTAATCGTTCTTCCGTCTGCTAAGGTGACGGATTTGGTTATTATATTCATTTTTGTATTATTCTTGGGAAAAACAAAACCTTAAATCGTAACTATCTGGATTTCAGTTATCGTTCTGAAATCATCAATATTTACAGTCGCAATTTGTGTTATGTGGTTAGTCAAAGCAATAGAAACAATTTCTACATCATAGATTCTATTTCCGCGAGGGGTATATTTTTTCAGCAATTGCTCTAATAACAAAAGGCTTTCAACATTTGGGAATAAAATTGTGGTATTTTGTTTTATATCTTCATAAAAACCCCAAATAACTTCGGGTAAAACATTTTTTTTAGAACATACAGCAAAATATTCAGAAATATTTTTGGAGGTAGTATATAACCCATTGTTTTCATCAATAAGCACTTGTTTTGCTCTTTGGTGAAAAACGGAATCCATATCTATCGCATAGACAAGAATATTCGTGTCTAACAATATATTATTCATACGCAAAGTCTCTAAGATTCACATTATCTATCCCACCGACTTTTGTAGCCCCCAAATAATTCCATTTTCTGGAAATTATTTTTTCTTTTTGTGGAACTTCAATAATGGTAATGATGACACTTTTGCCAAAAAATTTGCTTATTTCAGGAAGTTGTGCCAAGTTAACATTGAGCGTTGTTTGAAAAGTTAAAGCATTCATCTTGTTTTACCCTTAACATTTGGTCAAGTCATAAAAAGCAAAAAAATTGGGAATTATAATTAATCCCCAATCTTGTATTATTTTCTTATGCCGAGTTCTTTGATGACCTCTCTATATCTGTTGATTTCCGTATTTTTGAGGTAGTCGAGCAATCTTCTGCGCTTTCCTACAAGGCGTTGTAAGCCCATACGAGTGGAATAATCTTTCTTTTGAACCTTTAAATGTTCTGTAAGATGATTGATGCGATAGGTAAATAGCGCGATTTGCGCTTCTGCGGAGCCGGTATCAGTAGCAGTTTTGCTATGTCCGTACTTTTCAAAAATCTCTTGCTTCAGTTCTTTGTAGATATACATCTGAGAATTGTTAAAAATATGAGTCTTGTAATTTGGCTGCAAAAGTAAGAACTTTTTTTGGAAAAAAAAATAAATTTAATTGGGAATTGAGAATTAGAAGTTGTAAATTGATATAAATATTTAATAATCAATTATTTAGTATTTAAACACTTGTTTAGTTTATTTTTAAATGGTGCTTAATCTTTAGCTTTTTATCTATAAATGATGCGCTATAAGTCCTTACATTAAACAGAAATGGTAGCAGAGTCGTAAGTTCGTTCGAGAAATCCCCTTATTTCCTATCATTTTGGCGCAATCATGCCGCCCAAAATAGCCTTGAGCTACTCTGTTTTTATGCTTTGAACGGGATAAATTTCCCTAAATATACAAATCATCTAGGGATTGCGCACCTCTAAAAAGGCGCGCCGCCCACTACCTACTGCTATTTCATTTTTCGCAAAAAGAGAAAAATTATCCCGTTTGAACGATATAAGATTCCGCTCATCCCCCTAAGAAGGGATTTTTTTTCGCATACATTCCCAAAAAAATCCCTACTTTTGTCCAATCAAATACAGACAAAAATATGCGTTTATTACTACTCATTTCTCTTTGCTTATTGGGCTTGCCGATTTTTGCGCAAGTTACAGACGATTTTTCGGACGGAAATTTTACGGCAAACCCTGCATGGACAGGCAGTAATTTATTTCAAATAAATGCTTCGCAGGAATTGCAATCGAATGGGGCAGTTGCGCCTGATACTTTGTATCTTTCTACCCCAAATACGCAACTTAACAATACAGAATGGCGGTTTTTGGTAAAATTGGGCTTTGCACCAAGCTCCACAAGTTTTGCCAGAATTTATTTAAGCTCCGACCAAGCCGATTTAACACAGGCTTTGAATGGCTATTATATACGTATCGGCACTACGGGAAGTAATGATTCTCTGGAGTTGTATCGCCAAGATGCCACAATTCATACCAAAATTGCAGGCGGAATTGCAGGAAATGTAGCCTCAAATCCCAATGTTAGCATCAAAGTTACAAGAGATAATCTGGGAAATTGGGCAGTTTTTTCAGATATAACAGGCGGGATTTCCTTTTCACCCGAAATGACTATAACGGATAATACCTATACAACTACGGCGCATTTTGGTTATTATTGCCGCTATTCTACGTTAACTTATGCTGCAAAATACTACCTTGATAATACTTATATTGGCAATCAAATTGTAGATATAACACCGCCTACTTTGCTTTCTGCAAGTGTGATTTCCGCTACAGAATTAGAGGTATTATTTGATGAGACTTTAGACCTTACGACTTCGCAAAGTACAAGCAATTATAGTGTAAATAATGGCGTAGGAAATCCGATAACAGCTACTTTAGACGGCTCAAATGCAGCCCTTGTGCATTTGGTTTTTGGAGCGGGTTTTCCTACAAATACCTTTACTTTGTCTGTTTTGGGCATAAAAGACCTTGCCAATAATGCCATTTCTCCTGCACAAACGGCGACTTTTTCCTACGTGGCAGTTTCTCCTGCGACTTATAAAGATGTCATTTTCAATGAATTACTGCCTGACCCTCTGCCACAAATCGGCTTGCCAAATGCTGAGTTTGTCGAGCTTTATAATAAAAGCAGTAAAACGATTGACCTCACAGGCTGGCAGTTGAGTGATGGAACAAGTAATGGGAGTTTGGGGAATTATATTATTTCGCCTTTTTCTTACGTAATTTTGACAAGTACCACAAATGTAGGCTTGTTTTCAGGCAATGTTATTGGCGTTACAAACTTTCCTTCTTTGAACAACACAGGCGATAATTTGACCCTAAAAAACACAAGTGGCGCATTGATAGATACAGTAGCTTATTCTTCGGCTTGGTACAATGATGCGATAAAAGCGGCTGGAGGCTGGACTTTGGAACTCATTTCTCCGAATCCTGCCTGTGTTTCTGCTTTGAATTGGGGAGCTTCTATAGATACAAGTGGCGGAACGCCAAATTTACAAAACAGTATTTTTTCTACTGCTCCTGACATTACGCCTCCTACGATAGATTCTTATGATGCAGTTGCTTCAGATACGATTTTACTTTGCTTTAACGAAGCAATGAATCCTGCTTTTCTGACCAATATTGCCAATTATAACCTCTCCCCTACCCTATCTATCACGAGTGCCACGCTTTCTGGAACAGAAGATAAATGCGTTCAACTTGTGCTGGGAGCAGCTATGAATCAAGGTGTTAGTTATACTTTGACCATTTCAAATGTGAAAGATTGTAGTGGAAATGTCATTTCTGCCCCTATCAATCTTACTTTTTCTACCTCTTTGCCTGTTGCTTATAAAGATGTTATTATAAATGAAATCTTTGCAGACCCTTCGCCCATTATAGGTTTACCAAATGCTGAATATATTGAGCTATATAACAAATCAGCGCAAAATATAAATCTCAATGGTTGGCATATTTCTGATGGGTCAAGTGCTGGAAGTATTGGGAATTTTGTGCTAAATGCAGGGGATTATGTAACTTTAACAGGCACTTCAAATGTGGCTTTGTTTTCGGGAAATGTGATAGGAGTAGTTTCTTTTCCGTCCTTGAATAATGGCGGAGATAATTTGGGGTTGAGAAGTGCAGAAGCCATGTTAATAGATAGTGTAAATTATTTGCTTTCGTGGTATAATGATGCTGTCAAATCTGGAGGAGGCTGGAGTTTAGAACTCAAAAATCCTACTTCAATTTGTGCCTCAAGTTCTAATTGGACAGCTTCAAATGATGCAAGTGGCGGAACCCCAAGTTTACAAAATAGCGTTTTTTCTACTGCTCCTGACATTACACCGCCGACCTTGTTAAGTGCCGATTTTTATACTTCAGATACGATTCGGGTGTGTTTTAGCGAAGGAATGGACTTGGCAGATATTTCTGATACAGCAAGCTATAAAATTTTTGCAGCAGGCATATATATTACGAGTGTAGTTGTGGAAATGCCTGAAAATCGTTGTGTAAAATTAGTCTTATCCGCACCTATTGTGGCAGGGAATTATACACAATTAAGTTTTTATTTTATCAAAGATTGTTCAGGAAATGCTTTAGCAGTTGCTTCAGTACAAGTCGCACAAGGGCTTATCCCTCAACCTTTTGAGGTGATTATTACCGAAATTTATACAGATTATAGCCCTGTAGTTGGGCTGCCCGAAGCAGAATTTATTGAAATTTATAATAGGACAAATAAGGTCTTAGACATTTCAAACTGGAACATAACAGATGCAAGTGGCTCTGCGGCGGCTTGGGATAATGCTACGCTTTTGCCAAATGAATATGCCATTATTTGTAGTGCGGGAAATGCGGCTTTGTTTGCTCAATATGGAAAAATAATAAGCGTTCCTACCATGCCTTCGCTCAACAATGATAAGGATAGTTTGTACTTAAATGATGCCAATAATTTGGGCATAGATTATGTTTTTTATTCAGATAGTTGGTACAAAGATGAAGTGAAAAAGCAAGGCGGCTGGACTTTGGAAAGGATTGATACAGAATTTTTTAACTGCAATAATCCCCTGAATTGGATAGCTTCTACTGACCCGATGGGTGGAACGCCTGGGGCGCAAAACAGCGTAACAGGGACTTTTTCGGATACAGAAATGCCCGATATTACGGGTTTAGAAATCGTAAGTTCCACAGAATTAAGGCTTTACTTTTCGGAGCAAATGCGAAATCCTGAATTGGTGAACAGCGCAAATTATGTGATAGACCATGGCGTAGGCAGCCCCGTACTTGTCGTAGCGCAGCAGCCTACGCTTACACAGGCTACCCTTATTTTGGCAAATGCTTTGAATGACACAACGCTTTACACCTTGACTGTCAATGGTTTGGCAGATTGTATAGGAAATTTGATGACAAAAAATCTCTTTTTTGGCAAGCCTGACACAATGGAAAAAGGGGACTTAGTGTTGTCCGAAGTGCTATTTAATCCATACACAGGTGGCGCAGATTTTATAGAAGTTTATAATAAATCTAATAAGGTCTTGGATTTGAGAGACTTAAAATTAGCAGAAATAAGCCCTAATTACAACAACACACAAGACTCTATTTATAACGTATATCAAGTAACAGAAACGCAGACTTTGCTCCTGCCACATCAATATGTGTGCATCACTTCTGATGCCAATTTTCAAAAAAACATCTATAATACTCCCACAAATGCTGCTTTTTTTGAGATGTCAAGCCTGCCGTCTTATGAGGATACAAAAGGCGGTTTTGCCTTGCTAACGGCTTCTGATACGTTGGACAAGCTCATTTACAATAACGAAGACTATCATTTTCCTGTATTTAGAGAGGGCGTTTCGTGGGAAAGAACTTGGACTTTGCCCTTTGATGCTACGAGAAATGAATGGTATTCGGCAGCAGCTATAAACCATTTTGCTACACCGGGTTATGCAAATTATTATGCAGGAAATCCCGCAGATAACAAAGGGACTATTTTGTTAAATGAAGTCCTTTTTAATCCTGTAACAGGCGGAGTCGATTATGTAGAAATCTACAATAACACTGCAAATGCCATTAATCTTGGGGCTTTGCGTATAGCAAAAACGGTGAAAGGAGACACAACTTTGCAAAGTATTTCGCCTATTTTTGGCGAAAAAGACAGCCTGTTGGCAGGAGAATTGTTGTGTTTGACTACCAAAGTTTCTTTGCAGCAAAGTACGTATTTGCCGCCTTCCACAGCAGCATTTATGGAAATGAAAACGATGCCTACTTTTGAAGATACGGAAGGGGAAGTGGTTATTTTCAATGAAAAAGATGTGATGTTAGATAGGTTTTATTATAAAGATGACTATCATTTTCCTGCCCTAAAAGACAAAAATGGCGTTTCTTTAGAAAGAATTTCGCTTGCTGTTGCCACTGCAAATACGGACAATTGGCACTCTGCAGCAAGTACCGTAAACTACGGAACGCCGGGCTATGAAAACTCTGTTCGGGCAGAATTGCAGGGCGGCGGAGAATCTGTAAGCCTTGAATATGAGGTATTTACGCCAAATGGAGATGGGGATAAAGATGTGTTGCCTATCAATTACAAGTTTGACATTGCGGGCGGAAATGCACGTGTTTTCATTTATGACAGTCAAGGAATTTTAGTTAAAAATGTAGTAAATAACATTTTGATAGGCCCCGAAGCTGGCACTCTTTTTTGGGACGGAATCACAAACAAAGGCGAAAGGGCTTTGATAGGTTTGTATGTGGTGGTTTTTGAGTTTCAAAATATGGATTCAGGCAAAAAACAGGCGTTCAAAACGGCGTGTACGCTGGGAGATAAATTGTGATTTTTTGCGAAAAAAGGTTTATATTTGTGTTCAAATTGGATTTTCTCAAAAAACATGGCTTACAATAAATTCAAAAAAGTGGCACAGCTGCGCGCCGATTTGGGCATAAATGACATTGTTGCGACATGGCTGCCCGCAAATTTGCCGCTTATACAATCAAGTACGAAGCTCTTAGAGGAGTTGCAAGATGCGCAGCAAGAGGGTTTAGGAACGGAAAAAGCAAAGTCTGAGTATGTTATTGCACCTGTATTGAAGGAATTGAGGCGCAAAAATCCGCATAAATTCAGCTCTTTTTCGGGCTACGAATTTGAAGTAGATGCCAAACAAGGTTTGACGGGCTTTTGCGACTTCATTTTGTCTGCAAATCCGTACAAAGCCGAAATAGATGCCCCTATTTTTTGTTTGGTAGAAGCCAAAAATGACAATGTGGAAAAGGGAATTGCGCAGTGTGGGGCAGAAATGTTTGCGGCTCAACTCTTTAATGCAAAGCATAAAACGGAGCGAAAAGCAATATTTGGCTGTGTTACAACAGCTTTTTCGTGGGCTTTCCTCAAATTAGAAGCGCAAAACCTGCATATAGACCCTGATTATGTGCCGCTTACTTTCAGCGACCCAAACAAGGTGTTAAGTGTGTTGCAATGGATTTTGGATGAAAGTTTGTCGAAGTAGGATACAGGAATTATTAGGGTAACTACTCATCAACCTGCGAAAATACGCATATTTTTGTAGGGGTTTTTAACACCGTATTTTTTTCACTTTTTTCACAAATTGATAATAGCAGGGCTTCCAGAAAGTGAGTTTTCTTTGTTAGGAATGAAACGTAAATAAGTTGATGATTTTATAGTCCCGTAGGGACGCGATATTTATAGAAAAAAACATGCCCCACCTCCCTCTTGTTTTTCGTGCTTGCACGAAAATTGGGATAAATTGGGGGGATAAATTCTATTTTCTATAAATATGTCGTGCCT
>JAYUZN010000225.1:0-3535 GCA_043751755.1 Bacteroidota bacterium
TTGCAATAACTTGATAATCAATTTTTTAAATCATTGATATTAATAAAACAAAAGTAAAAAGTGTAAACTACTTTTGCTGTAATATGAAACATGCCAAAAATACTTGTCAAAATCACAAAAAATCTCCAAACTCGTCAAAAGTATAGCCTTTTTGTTGCAAATACCTTGCAATTTTGGCTTTCCGATTCATTTCTGTATCCCGCAAAAGTTCTCCTGTTTTTTTTTCTATAAGCGTTTTTATAGTTGTTTCATATTGAATATCAGGCACTTCGGCTTCCCAAGCCGCATCAAATAAAGCAGAAGAAATCTTATGCTTATAAATTTCATACGCAATTTTGCGTTTGCCCCACTTTTTTACCCGAAATTTTCCGCCTACAAAACTCCGCACAAAACGCTCCTCGTCCCAGTATTTCTCCTTTTTCAAAAAGGCAAAAATCTCCTCCCATTCCTCATCAGGAATTTCCAATTCCTCTATTTTTTCCACAATCTCCACCTTGCTACGGTCTTGATAGGCACAAAAAGAGGCTATTTTGGGCAAAAGAAAGTGCATGAAAAGAGTTGAAAGTTGAAAGTTGAGAGTTGAGAGTTGAAAAATAGCGACTAACTGCTAACTGTTCACTGCTAACTGCTAACTGCTAACTGCTAACTGCTGCGAGATGATATTGAATCAAATTCTCCACAGGGTCTTTTTGGATTCCGCCGATTTGTACCTTGCGTTTTTGGCAGGCTTTTTCCAAAATAGGGCGAAAATAATAGGCAATCGAGCCTACAAAATCCGCAGGAATCGCCTGATAGCCTTTGTAACGGCACACAGTTGTATCTAAAAACGCCAAAAAACTCTCCAAAATGATTTTCTCAACCCCCTTTACATGCAGCAAATCAGCCGTAAGACGCGCAAAAGTAGCCAATTTAACATTGGGTTTTTCGGCTTTCATTACAGCAATTTTGATTTCATCAATGTCGGCATCTTCCTTTTGCTCAAAATATTCTTTCGCTTCTTTGGGCAAATCTGCTTGCAAGATGGCTTTAATCATACGTTTGCCAATATCCTGCCCCGAGCCTTCATCGCCAAACAAATAGCCATAGCCGCCCAAATTTTCTACAATCGCATCATCTTTGTAAAGAGCTGAATTTGAGCCTGTTCCCAAAATACACACAATTCCTTCAGGCTTCAATGTGCTTCTGACTGCCGCCAACATATCATGCTCAATTTGCACTCCTGCGTCATTTACCAACTCTTTCAAAATATTCGCCATGACTCGTCTTTGCGACAATTCCCCCAAACCTGCTCCATAAAAACAGACATTCTCTATTTTTTCGTAGCCAATCGTTTGAATCACTTCCCGAAAAACGGTGCGCATAGCCTCATGCGACTGTATGTTGGGATTGAAGCCGGGAGAGCGCAAAGATTGTGAAACTGCGCCATTTGTGCAGAGCCGCCATTCGGTTTTTGATGAGCCACTTTCGGCTAATAAAAGTCCTTTCATTGAATAATTAATTGAATGAGGGGCAAAAGTAGGGATTTTTTTTGCATTTTTCATAAAGTTCTACACAAGGGGCGTTATTTTTCCATTTCTTCAGGCGAATAATCCGCTGTTTTCATATCAGATTGAAGGTTTGTAGAGAATGACTTTACGGTTAGGTGCTGCAAATACAGGAAATTTAGGGTAAATATCTCTTTAAATACGGAAAATCTATCCCCTTTTAAGGATAAATAAGATAAAACCCTGCACAATCTTTGCCGAAGTCTGCCAGAAACACTAACTTTGCCCAAAACTTACACACACGCATGGCGCATACACCCACAGAACGTTGGGGTTCTCGTATCGGACTCATTTTGGCAATGGCAGGAAATGCCGTTGGTCTTGGCAATTTTCTCCGTTTTCCTGTGCAAGCTATCACACATGGCGGCGGGGCTTTTATCATTCCTTATTTGGTTTGTTTTGTGTTGATGGGGATTCCTTTGTTGTGGATGGAATGGGCAATGGGGCGTTTTGCAGGGCAAAAAGGGCATCATACCCCCCCTTTTATCCTACAATCTATGCAGGAGAAGTTCCCAATTTGGAAATATGTGGGAGCATTGGGCATTTTTACCAACTTTGCCGTAGCTGCTTACTACGTTTATATAGAGTCTTGGACGCTTTCCTATACATTTTATTCCCTTTTTGGCAAGTTTGATGCGCAAACGCCCGAAAATGTTGCCGATTTCTTCGATAAATATATAGGTTTTGAGGTTTCCCTCCCTATTTTGTCGGCAATTCCTGCCGCAGCCTTCTTTTGGCTTATCTGTTTGGCACTCAATATTTGGATATTGAGCAAAGGGCTGAAAAATGGCGTAGAAGCCGTTGCCAAAATTGGAATGCCTTTGTTGCTGCTTTTTGGCTGCCTATTAGCGTTCAAAGGCGTGAGCCTCACAGCAGGAGGGCAAGATGGCGCAGTATTTGACGGCACGTATGGGCTCAATTTTTTGTGGAAACCCGACTTTGCAAGTATTTGGAAACCAAGTGTTTGGTTAGCAGCAGCAGGGCAGATTTTCTTTACTTTGTCGGTAGGAATGGGGTCTGTGCAATGTTATGCTTCTTTTGTGGAGGAGAACGAGGATATAGCTCTCAATGCAATGGCGGCAGGTTGGATGAACGAATTTGTAGAAGTAGTGTTAGGAGGGGCAATTATTATTCCAATTTCCATTGGCTATTTGGGCATAGAGGGCGTGAAAGAATTGATAGCTCAAGGCGGCGGTTTGGGCTTGGGATTCAGGACTTTGCCGTATTTATTTGAACAATGGGGCTGGCTAAGTGGAATCGCAGGTATGATGTGGTTTGCTTTGTTATTTTTTGCAGGAATTACTTCTTCTTTGGCAATGGGAACGCCTATCATTCAGTTTTGGGAAGAAGAATGGGGCTGGACGAAGAAAAAAGCTGCCCTTTTATTTGGATTTTGCACCTTTATTTTGGGCTTTCCCACCGTTGCTTTTTTCAAATATGGCGTTTTTGACGAATTTGACTATTGGGCAGGTACGATTTCTTTGGTGGTGTTTGCGATAGGAGAAACGATATTATTTGCGTGGATTTTTGGCATAAAAGACGGTTGGGCGGAGGTAAACAAAGGCGGCGACATCAAAGCTCCCTACTTTTTTGCCTATATTGCCAAATATGTAACCCCCGTTTTGCTGATTTTGGTGTTTATGGGCAGCCTGATTGCGCCACGTGCCTTAGACGGAAAAATAGACATTTCTTACGAAGTGCATAAAAAAGATACTTTATTTTGGAAAGATAGCCTCAAAGGAAAGGAAGTCCTTCATTTTCAGGCTTTTCCGAATGATACGCTTATTCACAGAGATACTTTGACAGGCAAAAATGAATGGGCTGTAGCGATAGATTCCTTGTTTCAAGGCAAAAAATGGCATTTTGATGACCATTCGCTCATTGCGATTGTGAATCATCAGGCACTTAGCGCGGAACTTCAGATGTGGGGGGATAGCCTCGCGGTTTTTCAAGCAAAATTGCAGAGACTCAAAGACAGTAAACAACGGATT
>JAYUZN010000226.1:0-5545 GCA_043751755.1 Bacteroidota bacterium
TGTTTCTGATTCTTTCTACCGTTTTTCTCAACATAGGCGAATTTCTCATAAATGAATTGAGACGTTATAATTGGCTGACGCAAAATGGGATTGATGTCATTTTACTCAAAGGGACTAACTACTTGATAACGATTTTGTTACTTATTTTTAGCATTACCACCACGTACAAATTAGGGGGCGGAAGCAAGCAATATAAGTTCTTCTCGCCCGGCTCCATTACCGCAGGGATTTTGCTCCTTTTGACCCTCATTGGCTTGCATTATTACTTCGCCAATTTCGGCTCTTTCAACAAAATTTATGGAAGTTTGGGGACAGTTATTGTTTTGATGCTATGGTTTTACTATATTGCGGTCGTTTTGCTCATCGGCAATCGTTTGAACCACGCTATAGAAAGAGCGCAACGTTATAAGAGGATTTTTAAGAATTGAGAGTTGAAAATTGAAAGTTATCTTATTTTCTATCTTGTTTATCTTGTAAATCTTGTCAAAAACAATAATCTTGTCAAAAAAATAAACCTTATGAAAAAATACCTGTACATTCTCCTTTTACTCTTGGCAAAATACGGCTTTTCGCAGGAAAAATACCAAAATATGAACCTATATTGGTATCGACACACAGAAGCCGATTCTTCGCAAAAAATCTATCTTTCTTTGTTCAATCAAACGGAGGTAACAAGCTATGGACTGCCGCCAAAAACGATTTTGGGGGTGGTGAAAGACATCAACAACCCCATCACTTTTGACAATGTTATTATCAATGATAAATTTTTGTGGATATTTCACAAAGTCGTGAAAGAGCGTTTTGCGCACCGTCCTGATGTGCAAGCAGAAGCAGATAAGCAGAAAAATGGGCAGGTGTATATAATAGACAATCGCTGCAAAAACCGCCAAAATATCCCTCCACAAGACATCATAGGCTGGTTTCCTGTGCGTGAGCAAATCGTTTTGACCGAAGACTACAAACCAAATCCGAGTTATATTGTTTTTACAGGAGATGGCTTGTTTAGTCTTCCCGACTTTGTTTGCGCTGCTTTGATGACTGAACTCAAAAAGAAAGATGCGCCAAAAGTAGAAAAAGAAGAATGAAAACAGGTTTATCTTATTTTCATAAGTACGAGCGAGAAATAATCTAAACATATATTTTCGATATATCTTATTGATTATGATAAACTTATATTAACTTTCAACTCTCAACTTATAACTTTCAACTACTTATTAAATATGCCAAATACAGAAAGAATTAGATACGATTATTTTGTCGAAATCGAAGACGTAAATGTTGAAAAACACGAATACCTCAACGATATTTTTGAATTGGTCAAAATGGTGAAGCCTTATATGGGCAACATCACTTCGAGCCGCCTCAACATAGCTATTTTGAAGGCAGAAGACCATATTTATAAATGGCGAAGTCCCGATAAATTGGTCAATATCACCATTTGGCGCAGCCAAAAATTTACGCCTGAGCAAATTGCAGACTTGCTGCTTTCTACAGACCCCACAAAGCAGAAAAAAGGGATAAAGTATTTGGAAATCAATCCCGGCTTGCGCCGACAAGTAACGGGCATTACGAGAGAGGCAAATGTTATGCGTGTCCCAAAAACGGTGGAGGAAATTGCTTTTAGCAAAAAAGCAAGCAAGCATTTTCGAGATGGAGCAAAGGGGAAAATAGGCGAAAATGATAAAACAAGTGGCAGAAAAAAAGGGACCAAGAATAAGCCTAAGGAGTAAAATATTTTTTGTTATAGTTTGTGTTTTTGTTTAAATTTTTATGCGTTTATACAAATTTTTTTTCCTCTTTTTCCTCCTCAATAGCTGTTGCGGGCGAGTGGTTTGCGACTGTTTGGGAAATTGGTATGATGCCATCGGCTTTCAATTTGTGAAATTGCCCCTTGAAGGTGGTTTTGCCGAAGCAGACATTGATACGGTTCGTTTTTATCGCTTAGATATAGATGAGGTTGTGTTAGATTCTGTAGAATTGTACAGAGATACAAGTCATGCAGATGAGTATATGACTTTTGATAGCACACATTACCTCCTTATCCTGGGCGGTTGGATGGGCATTTATGGTACAGAAAATAAAATAGACCTCACAAAGCATCATTTTCGCCTAAGTTTATTAGACGGAACACAATTTAACATTACAGATATAGTTCTGGAAAATGAGACTTATAAAGTGAATAAGTGCTGCGAATGTCCCAAAAATATCCAAAAAACCTGCAAAGTAAATGGGCAAGTGTATGACCTTTCAGGCAAAGAGGAGTTGGGGGAGATTGCCATAGGCTTAAAGCAATAACATTTATGTTAGTTGTGCAATTTGAAAAATCGTCACTTAGCTGCCAAAAAGGGATATGATGAGGGATAAAATAGATAACTTGAAAAACAACTTAGGAACGAAAATTAAATAACTTAACAGTTTTCTCACCACTAAGGCACGAAGAAACACGAAGCAAGATGGTAAAAGAAGACACCTAAGCCACACTTTTTCTTCCTTAGTTTCCTTCGTGCCTTAGTGGTAAATTATGATTTTATTCTTTTCGTGTTTCTTATGCAAGGCTTTTATACAACTCTTCCATTTTTTCTTTCAAAAATAATAACACCGCAAAAAGGTCGAAAATCCGGTCAGAAGTAACATCATACGCCAAACTTACCGCATAATTGTTGCCGTCCAAAAACACCAAAAACCAATTTCGCTCATTGATATACATGCCATAAACAGGCTAACCTTCAGGGTTCATTTTTTGAGAAGCAACCATAGAGATAAGCAATTGCCCAAGTGGGTCGTTATCGCCCCCCTTTATCCCCCCAATTTGGGGGGATAAAGGGGGGCGATTATATTCATGCAGAAAAAAATGGGGAGCTTCAGGGATTTGTCTGCCTTTTGCCAGCATAAATTCCACATTTCCAGTTGTGGTTTTCGTGTCATTATCATAATTAACTGACATCTGCCTCTGCGTAAAGGCTTTATAATATTCGCTCAAAAAATTGACTTGTTCGAAAAAAGGGCTAATAAACATGAATTTATATTCATCTTCATTCCACGAGTCTATATAGTCAAACAACTCAAGGCGGTAGGCTTCGAGTATCTCTCTTTTTTGATGGTCTTTAGACAAAATCATTTTCATTATTTTGTCTAATGGAGGTAATGTTCTATGTTTTTTGATGCCAAACATTTTTTCCACTTCCTCTGCCTGCCAATCTTTGAACGATTTTGTGAGCGTTTTTTTCATATTTGATGCGTATTGTCCGATTTCAAGGGCAAAAACAGGCATTTTCTGGCTTTCTTTTATCGTTTTCTGCATTTTTTTTTCAGGCATTATCCCATTCTGCCGTATAGGGATTGTAGCCACACTTTTTGGGTTTGTCATATTGCCCTGCCACAAAAGCTCGACAATTATCCGAAAATACGAGTATCATAGTTTATTTGGTAGGAATGACTTGAAAGGCATAACGATATTTGCCCAAATTGTCGTAAACCCTTGTATGAAGGGTGTTATCTATTTGGATATTTTCGGCTTTTACGCCTTGCGAAACCAAATAGGTTTTGAGGGCTTGCAAGCCTTTTTTATATTTTTCTACGTCTTTGTCCGATTCGTTTTCAAACTTGACCCTATATAAGCTAATCTTTGTATCAATATTCCATGAGCCTCTTTTGCGGGCATTTTCTACCTGCATCGGGTGCGACATTCTTTCCATTTGCGGCACAGTGAGCATAGGATATCGCTGCGTGGTGAGGAAGCCTGTAAGCGTGTAGAGTCCAAAATAAGAACGTTTTATGTCAAGGTCGCCGTTGTGCTTAGGGATAATGTAGCGAAGGCGAACATCTTGCCCATTGCGTGGGCGAGTAAGCACATCATTTTGAATCAAAAAAGCAGCACTCCATTCACATTTATTTCTTCTGGCAGCTTCTATTATTTTTTTTAAAATATATTCGCTTGGAAGATGCAATATAAAAAAGTCTGGCTGCCAAATGCTATCATGCTCATTATGACCCACTTTTTCATATATCCATTTATCCCCATTATCCTGCATCATTTCTTTTATCCTTTTGAAATTGTGAGCGTCTATCGCTTGCATCGAGTCATAGCACATTTTTCGAGTAGTGCTATCTGAGCTTCTTGCTAAGATTTGCCTATATTTTTGGTCTTGTTGAAGCATAAGATACAACTCTTTGCGCATAGCATAATCAATCTTTTTTTCATAGACTTTTCTTGCGGCTTGCATTTTAGGCTGCCATAGTTCACCTAACAATTCCATTTGACTGCTATCTAAGATATTCACATAAGCCCCTCTTTTTATATTTTTCAAATGCGTTTTGAGGGCTAAGTCGTACTCTTTCAATTGCAAATAACTGTCAGGAATAATATGGTTAAGTCTGTTATAAATTTCAATATTCCATTCTGCTTTTTTTCCGTATTTAATGGCTGTTTTATAATCTTTAGCATCATAAAGGCTATCAGCTGTCACATAATTTTGATAGGCTTTCAAGTAAGCATGAAAGGAATGCCAGTTTTGGGAAAAGCTAAGTTGCGTTTTAACTAAAATCAGAAAAACAAAGAAGAGTTTTTTCATATAAATATTTGATATTGAAAAAGAAGAAGCTGTTTGAAAATATAGTTTTAAGTGTTTTTGCTATATTATCAAGCAACTTCTTCAATAGATATGCCAAAACAAAAACTTACTCGCAGCTGGCAATTGACCAATCCCCAACAGGTAAGCCATTTTTCATGCTATCACTCCAACATGTAGAGTCTGAATGTGCAGCTTGGGACGGAGTAGCAGCAGTTGAATAGGTAGTAGTACTATGAGAGCTATCTAGCCCCCCCATACATTTCCCATTTGGCTGTTAGGCAATTCGCAAAACATGCCGTTCGACAATTTTTCGAGCTTTTTCATAGAAAAATAAAATGTTGTAAAAATGTTTGAAAAAAATGAAAGGATGCCCTTTGCAAGTGGGCTGTCATATATAACGAATGCAAAACTATACAAAAAAAAAAAAAACAAAATTTGAATTATAATTATTTTGCGTATATTTGCAGCGATTTACTTTTCTGTTTTCAAAAGTACTATTTTTCAAGGAGATACGAAAGTTGATGTTACAACATTGTGTTTTTGGGGGAAATAAACTACATGTTTATGTCTTAAAACAGTTAGCAGTGAACAGTTTGATACCGCAGATGTCGCAGATGTAGGGCTTTTCATTCTTATTTTTCATTTTTAATTTTCCTCGTATTGCTGGTGCAAGCGTCCGCTTGTACCTCCTTTCTTGAAGCATCCACTTCCGAGTATGGAAGCGGACGCTTCAAGAAACTGCCACAAGCGGACGCTTGCGGCAGCTATTCCGATAATTTAACCCCGTTTATTTTATACGTACCACTTAATTGTGTTAATTTTGTATTCGTTTCCAAAAATACCTATCTTTGAAACCTCATTTCCGCTTCACTCAAATAAATCATAATGTATAATTACATTTCACTTATTCTCTTCGCATTCTATCTGCTCTTCTCTCCTCAAATATTCGCGCAATGCCCTACTCAAAACATTTC
>JAYUZN010000227.1:0-1770 GCA_043751755.1 Bacteroidota bacterium
TTTGGCAACTTTGGCGATAATGCCTCCCGTTGGATTTTCGGTAATTGCAGCCAATTTAACGATTTGAGCGGCTGTATCTAAGGTAGCGTATTTGTATTGAAATGCGGTGTTATCCCATTCTAATAAATAGCCGTCTTGATATTGTAGGGCGTAATATTGATACCAACGAGCAGTACCTGCAATGGCTCTTGCGGCAATCGTTTCTACTTCTGCGACATGATTAGCAAAGAATTGCTCATGTATCCAAATTGCGTAGGCAACAATATATACCCACAATCGCCAAATGGAAGTAGGGGAAGTATTATTTAAGCCAGATAATGACGGTTTTGTGTCTTTTTCTGCCAAAATTGCGGCTTGTATTTCTGCGAGTGTTCTCATGCTTTATTTCTTAACATACTGATAGTTAGCGTAAAATCTGCGTTTAAGCGTGCCTTTTTTACCGTAAAATAACCGCTTGTGGAAAGGCTGTTTTTGATAGCTTCGCCAATAATGTCTCTATTGTGCGGCGTAACCGGTCCTTCTATCCAATTAATAAGATTTACGCCTACTAAGGGAGTTCTGCGCCACTGCCCCAGATTGGAGGATAATACATCTACTACTACCCTTTTGTCGCACTCATTAACCATAACAAAGGACTGATTTTGCCACATTACTTGAGAATCTGTGAGGGCAAAATCACCGTCTATTAGCAGTATTTCGTGCGATTCGGCTAAGAGAATATCTTTCGCTTGTATGCCTATGTAGTTCATATTACTTGGATAGCTCTGATTAATACAATGGAAGAATCTGCCAGCAACAATACATCTGCTTGACTTTGAATAGGAAGGCAGGTTACTTTGAGTTGTACCTCATTGCCTGTGTGAGCAGGTACAATCCAGCCACTTTTTACCATCTCTATATAGCCATCGGCGGGCGCAGTAAAATTGTCAATCGCAGCAACCGTTCCTGCAATGGGTTCATACCATTCTATTGTCATGCCTTCTCCCGCAAACTCCATATATACAGATGCAATGACTTTGATTTCAATGCTATTTGCGTCTGGGTGTATCTCGGAGGGAAGGGGGATATAAAACTTTGTCCAGTCTATCGTTCCGCCACCTGTACTTGCATCAAGGTAGGGCAATTTATAGGCAATGGTTTCTACCACCTGCGCAGCTGCGAATTGCGCTTGTGTAAAATCTGCGACTTGCTGAACCGTAAATTTGCTATTCCCGCCCCCGTCTATTTGGGTATAGATTTCCTCGCCTCCAGATAAGGTAGGAAGTTGTGGAAATTGAGTAGGTCTGATTCCTGCCATGATTTTGTTGCGTTAAAGATTCCAAAATAAACCCTCTTCTGTGAGCCACTGTAATTCCGATTCTGTAAGCCAAGCATCTGCATAATCATTAGGATTATCAGCATTATTGACAATGACTTGCTGCGTTCTAAACCACTTTGCCGTAGCAATATCGGGAATGTTTGGCGTTAATTCCTGTCGCACTTTCAATATTGTTCCGTTCAAATCACTATTGAGGCTTATATGTGGATTGTCTTTCAATAGTAATATTGCGCCTTCTGCACTCCCATAAACTTGTATGGCTATGTCGTAAATAGATTGCCCTGATTGGGCAGGATAGTCTATGTAATAAGTCATAAGAGTTGAGAAAGGGGTACTTTGAGTGCCTGTATTTGCAAGACATTGAGCGGTGGTGAACTGGGAGAACCCGGTGCAGTACAGGTTACCGTTATGGCAGCTATCGCATCTATGAGTTGGTTTAGGATTGTGCCTAA
>JAYUZN010000228.1:0-1628 GCA_043751755.1 Bacteroidota bacterium
CGGCATTATGACAGACAAAAAAGGGTAGAAATAAGGTAGTGTAGAATTGGGTAAAAATATTTTTCAAAAACCTCAAAATATATTTGTTTTATCCAAAAATTTGTCGTATATTGCCCACGTTTTTGTTGTATCGCCCATTTCCCTATAACAAAAGACATATTTATGCCCATACTTGATAACAAACGGATTTCCCCGTTTTTTATATTTTCGCTCACCATTCATTTTTTTTGCATTTTTTTTTATGAAACGAAGTACTTTTTTGGACAAATTCTTGCAATGGGTATCGAGACACGCAAGTGTCGAAACGCAACCCTTAAAACTACATATACATGTGGGGGGGGGTAGGGAGGGGTATTCTAACATTTTTAACTATGTTATTAACGCTATTTGGAATAGGAAAAATGAATATAGTCGCAGCACAAAGCTGTGGAACGGGAACTTTTTATCAGTTAGATACGATACATTGGGCTGCTCTGGGACAGCCTGTGCCGCCTGTAAGGTTTTTTGATAGTAAAGGTAAAGAGTATTCTGCTCAATCTATTGTCATTCCGCCTGGGCTAACAAGTTGTGACGCAGGTATGTTTGAAGTCTTTTTTCAAGATTCAGGAGGCGACCCTTTCTTTTATGATAATACGCCAAATCCTAACGGGATAGGTACAATGGGGGAATTAAGACAAAACCTTGCCTGTAGGGTTTTTCAAGATTTATCCGATTTTTTGTTTGATGTAAATCCTGCGAATAATGCAAGAGTAAATATAAGGATTAATGCAGTGCCTCTTATGTCAATTGCGCTTGCGAATCCTATCTATGAAGTAGTAACGAGTATATCCACTATATCAAATTTGGTACTTGATAATGAATGTTATCAAACCATTCTGAGTGGACAGGATTCCTACTTACAATATCCTAATTTTATATCTGGTGGCGGCAACATGAATAATTTACATGCTGGAATAGAACTAAATCCTTATATAAATGACCCCAATCTTGATTGGCATTATGATATTTTAACTGTCCCTACTATGGCTGGCCCTGATAACAACTTAATAACAGGTAACATAGATTATTATACCGTTCTCCTCCATGAAGCATTACATTTATTAGGAATTACAAATGCCGAAACGCCCAATAATAATTTTAGCCGCCTCGAAAAATTTATTGTAGATAATAACCCGCCAATCCTTACGCCCTATATATTGCAAAACGCTGCCAATAGTGGGATATGGGATTTAAATCCACTTACTGTGCCCTTTAACAATAATTGTGGAACCCCAAGCACAAAGTTGTTTGATTATGTAGCGGTAAATCAGCAGGAAACGTATTTCAATATACATCTAAGTTGCGAAAATAATATTGTCAATTATGGTCCTCCCAATGATTTTGTCATGGCACCTATTACGATTTTAGGAGATGAGAAAAGGCATCCAAACGAAGTAGAGAAAAATATACTCTGCGATTTAGGCTATAGCTTTACCCCTTATACCACAGGTTTGCCTGAATGGGGAAATGGCAGCACTAACCCATTAATGCATCATCTCTACACAAGTCCTTGCGCTCCTCCTTGCAATATTGTCAGCATTTCAGATATTTATGATATTCAATGCATTCCTTCCATTCTGCATATTACG
>JAYUZN010000229.1:0-9160 GCA_043751755.1 Bacteroidota bacterium
AAAAAAGAGGGAGGGGTTGACATGTTTTTCTATAAATATCGCCGTCCCTACGGGACTATAAAATTGTTACTTTATTCAATTTTCATTCCTAAGAACCACTTATTGCAAAAATAAACCAAAAAAAACTGTCATTCCGCAGGAAACTTTTCTAAAATAATCGAAAACTTTTTCATAAAAAGATGCTTACAACAGGATGATTTTTCATAAAATCGCCCTCAAAGCCTCCTCTAATTTCGGATATTTAAACCCAAAACCTGCCGTTTGCAACTTCTCGGGTAGCACCCATCTACTTTTTAAAATTAATTCCGTTTCGGTACGAATCAAAACCGCCCCTATTTTGAGCAGCCAAGTAGGGCAAGGCAAACCAAAAGGCATTTTCATCACTTCTTGAAGGGTGCGCATCAAGGTTTCGTTTGTTATCGGATTTGGGGCAGCGCAATTGTAAACGCCTTTCATCTCTTTATTTTTCTGCAAAAACAACACAATTTCCTTCAAATCTTCGACATGAATCCAGCTAAACATCTGTTTTCCAGAGCCTTGCTTTCCGCCTAAACCGAACTTTACCAAATTTTGAAAAGGAGTCATTACGCCGCCATTTTCGCCCAAAACAATCGCAATCCGCAAAGCAATCTGACGAGTTTGGGGGCAATGAAAGGAAAAAAAGGCTTTTTCCCATGTTTTTGCCACTTCGACCGAAAAACCTGTGCCAATTTCTCCCTCATTTTCCGTCATAGCCCTGTCCAACGCATGTCTGTAAATCGTGGCTGTGCTGGAATTGAGCCAAAGTGCAGGCGGATTTTGGCATTTCAAAATGGCTTCCCCCAATTCTTTCGTAGTTTCGGTACGAGAACGGAAAATTTCTGCCATATTTGCCTCATTATAACGACAATCTACCGACTTTCCCGCAAGATTTATCAGCATTTCTGCGTTTTCGAGCGCATTTATGATTTTTGCCCTATCTCCCCATTGAATATGCCGCGCCTGCCTCGAAATTATCAAGACTTCATAGCCCATTTTTGCAAACTGCGCAGCGAAATACTTGCCAATAAAGCCCGTTCCGCCTGCTAAAACGATTTTTTTTTGCATATAATTTTACGTTACATAGATAACATTCCATAGACTTACTTCGAGTACTTCGGCTGCGCTCAGCACAGGTAGTGCCGTAGGCACGAAATATTTATAGCCCCCCATAATCCCCCCATTTATTGCGTTTTTCGTGCAAGCACGAAAAACAAGAGGGGAGCGGGGCATGTTTGTTTTCTATAAATATCGTGTCCCTACGGGACTATAAAATCATCAACTTATTTACGCTTCATTCCTTATGCAAAGCCTCCTCCAAAACATACCTTTTTTATTGCAGGATAGCTTGCCCAAAAATGCGGCAATCATTGTGCGAAGTATTACCCTACATTTACAGGGCAAATATCGTAAAAAAAAGCACATATTCCATTTCTTATCAATATCTTTGCAAAAAATAACGTAACTTTCGTGAATCCAACCGTAATCTTTGAGGATAATCATTTATTGGCAATCAACAAGCCCTTTTGTATGCCTTCGCAGGGCGACGAAACGGGCGATTTCAATGTGTTTGACTGGGCAAAAATGTATTTGAAGGAAAAATATGCCAAACCCGGCAATATATATGTAGGTTTGTTGCATAGATTGGATAGACCTACGGGCGGGATTTTGCTATTGGCAAAAACATCTAAGGCGGCTGGGCGTTTGTCTCAAGATTTTCAGGAAAATAAGGTGCAAAAAACCTATTGGGCAATTACGGAAAAAGTGCCTGATGTGGCAGAGGGATTGTTGGAACATTATTTGGCAAAACTGCCTGACAAAAACATTGTAAAAGCCTATAACAAGCCCGTTTATGGGGCGAAGTCTGCTATTTTAACGTATAAGACTTTGCAAATAGTAGGTACGCAGGCTTTGTTGGAGATACAGCCAAAAACAGGACGGCAGCATCAAATTCGGGTGCAGTTGGCGAGTATAGGCTGCACGATTTGCGGAGATGCGAAGTATGGAAAAAGCCCTTTTTTGCCCGATAAGTCTATTGCTTTGTTGGCGCAAAAAGTGAGTTTTAAGCATCCGACCAAAGATGAGCAAGTTACCTTGACCTTGGAATTGCCAGACTCGCCGATTTGGGAGAAATTTCATCTACCACTCATACAATGAGTTTTCTGTTTTTTTTACCACTAAGGCACAAAGAAGCACTAAGCAGTGAGGTAACTAAGCCATAACTTGCATTCCTTTGTTTTCTTAGTTTCTTAGTTGTAAATTATCATTTTGTGTTGCTATCAATTAGGTTAGCTCGCTAAACATGCCGTTTAAACATTCTTTTTGACATAAATCTAACATTCTCTACCCAAGATATACAAAATGGTGTTACTTTTGCGTATGATAGGGGAGAAAGTAAAAATGAGAAATGAGAAATTAAAAATCAACAGGTTGGTCATTATGTTTTCTGTATTGCTGGTGCAAGCGTCTCTGTATTGCTGGTGCAAGCGTCCGCTTGTACCTCCCGTATTGCTGGTGCAAGCGTCCGCTTGTACCTCCCTCCTTGAAGCGTCCGCTTCGAGTATGGAAGCGGACGCTTCAAGGTGACTGCCACAAGCGGACGCTTGCGGCAGCTAAAAAAATTGAAAAGGACAAGATGAAAATATTTAGCGTATTTTCCTTATTCCTTCCTTTTTCCTTCGTTTTTCCATTCTTAATTTTCAATATATATGCGTTTGTTCTTACAAAAATCAGTTGTCTCTTGTCTATTCTTGCTGGCGTGTGTGAGTAGTGCCTTTGGACAGCTTACGGTAGATTTTTCTGCATCTGACTCTTCAGGCTGTGGAAATGTAACGCCGATTTTTCAAGATTTAACGACCTCTCCCGGCAATCCGATTGTGAGTTGGGAATGGCATTTTGGTGATGGCTCGCTTCCTGCCTTTGTCCAAAATCCTGCCCATATTTACAACAGCTCCTTCGGCTGCTTTGACGTAACCTTGATTATTACGACTAATAATGGGACGATAGACTCTGTGACGAAGCCGCAGTTTATTTGTGTGAATCCCTCTCCTATCATTGGGGCAATTACGGTGAGTCCTGCACAAGCCTGCCTTCCTGCGACCATGACCTTAATGGCAAATGTAACTACGGCAACGCCTATAAGCCTCTGGTTATGGGACATTACGGGGCAGCAACTCCAAAATGGGCAAAGCATAACCAATACTTATATGACTGCTGGCGCGTATGATGTTACGCTTTTGGTGCAAGATGTCAATGGCTGTTTTGCAGATAGTGTGTTAGACAATCTGTTTACGGTTGTGCCAAGTCCTGTGGTGAATTTTTCGGCAAATCCTGCGAGTGCTTGTGCAGCCCCTTTTACCACGAGTTTTGCAAGTGCTGCTACCCTAAATGGAGGTCCCCTGCCCGTAGGTTCTACCTATCAATGGTCTTTTCCTGGGGGGATTCCTGCCAATAGCACCGCAGCAAATCCGTCCAATATTACCTACAATTCTGCGGGAAATTTTGATGTAACTTTGAGTGTCGTAGTGCCTAATGGCAGCTGTGTGGATACCCTCACACAAACGGGCTATATTGGGGTAGGGCAGGTAATTTCAGGCATTACGGTAGATACGGTTACTTGTGTAGGTGTGCCAATTAACCTTGCGGGAACAGGGGCAAGTACCTATACTTGGGATTTTGATTGCAATAATACCACAGATGCTACAGGTACGACTACAACGGCTACGTTCAATACGTTAGGAGTGCATTGTATTGAGGTTACGGGGAGCAATGGACCGGGTTGCAATGATACGGCGCAAGTGCAGGTTACGGTAAGCCCTTCGCCTATCGCAAGTTTTACGGTGGATAGAACGGTAGATTGCGAAGTTCCTTCGGTGTTTAGCTTTGACGCTTCGGCTTCGACAGGGGGAAATACATACATTTGGAATTTTGGGGCAGGTTCAAGCCTGCCTTCTCCCTATACTACGAACAATCCTCTGACGAGTGTAACTTATACTACTTTTGGGTCAAAAAATGTAACCCTTACGGTCAAAAATGCAAGTGGCTGCCAAGACGTATTGCTCATCAATAGTTTGATTCAAATCTCCGCTCCTAACGCCAATTTTACGGCAAATGTTACAGAGGGCTGTGTGCCGCTGAATGTGGGCTTTACCAGTACGAGTACGAGTGTGGACCCGATAACTGCTTATATATGGTCATTCAGTCCTGGGGGGGGCATTATTCCTGCGGTAAACCAAAATATCCCAGCTCCTACCTATCAGTTCAGCAATCCAGGTATGTATGATGTGAGACTCATCATTACTACTCAATCGGGCTGTACAGATACCTTAGTGAGACCCCAATACCTTCATCTGGGTACTCACCCTCTTTTGGGCATGACTTATGATGATTCTGTGGTTTGTATAAATGAGCAAATCCAATTTAATAGTACTTTTACCAACCCTCTTTGGCAATATGCTTGGGATTTCGCCTATACAGGAGGCGCACTTAATATAACGTCTTCTTTGCCCAATCCATTGTATGCTTATAGTGACCTTGATAGTTTTTCGGTAGCCTTAATGATTAATAACAATGGGTGTAGGGACACCTTAGTAAGAGATAGCATTATTTTTGTAAAAGGACCCAAAGCCGCCTTCTCTGCAACGCCTTCTGTGGCTTGTGGGCTTCCTGCTACCTTTGCTATAGCCAATAATTCGGAGAATGCACAGGTAGGAAATAGTACTTATAATTGGTATTTCAACAACTTGGTTACGCCTTATAATGTCATAACCAAAACGGCTATACAAGCTCCTGTAAATCCGCCTTCGCCTACGTATGGCGGTGCGCCACAACAGCTGACAATTAAACTTATTGTAACAGGAGCTACTACGGGCTGTACCGATTCTTTGAAACAAACGGTAGTAGTTGGCAATCCGATTGCGAACTTCAATGTGCCTGACCAAACCATTTGCAAAAATACAGCCGCTACTTTTACCGTAACAGGTTCAAATGCTTCGAGTTATATATGGATTTTTGGAGATGGTGCAATAGATACTACAAATGGGAGTACTACGCATATTTATGGGACAATAGACACTTTTACGGTAAAAGAAATTGCGATAGATGCCAATGCCTGTAGAGATACCTTGACCAAAACCTTACACATTCGGGTAACGGGACCATCGCCTAATTTTACCATGTCTGATTCATTAGGCTGTACACCTTTGATAGTCAATTTTGTGAATACTACCACTTTGTATGCGGGAACTACACAATTAAACGTTTCATGGGATTTTGGGTTACCGGGAGGAGGTCTCGCAGGTTGGACAAATGTGGGGCAGAATACGCCTACGCATATCTTTACGCAGAGTGGTACTTATACTGTGATTATGCGGATAAGAGACTCTGATAACTGTATAAATCAAGTTGTGAACACCGTAACTGCAACCTTCCCTGACACGCATTTTGCCGCAGATGATACGGTAACCTGTGCAGGAAATCTGCTTACTTTTACCCCAACCATTCCCGGCAGTACTTACACTTGGACTTTTGGAGACTCGCTTGGGGTAACGCATATTACGACAGGGACGGGGGCGATTGACCATAGCTATGCAAATGTGGGGGCTTATACCGTAAGCATAAAAGTAACAGATGTGAATGGCTGTGTGGATAGTTTCACCAAAACCAACTATATAGTCATAGAA
Organism: Bacteroidota bacterium; assembly: GCA_043751755.1. Taxonomy (GTDB): domain Bacteria; phylum Bacteroidota; class Bacteroidia; order J057; family J057; genus JAAFHL01. The sequence continues at coordinate 5,700 of JAYUZN010000229.1, forward strand.
AGCTATTCGGCGGGCTTTACAGGCGCGCCTACTTCGGCTGCTTGTCCGCCCCTTGCTACCTTTTTCCAAGACCAATCTACAGGAAATATCGGCAGTTGGTCGTGGACTTTTGGAGATGGCTCGAATGGCTCTACCTTGCAAAATCCGGGACATATTTATACCGCAGCAGGAAATTTTGATGTTATCTTGACCGTAACCCACGTGGACGGCTGTATAAATTCGGATACCATTTACGATTTTATTACCCTTGACGGACCTATTGGGACTTTGACGGTAGCACCACAGGCTGCTTGTCCGGGCGATACGGTGGTTTTTACGGTCGTTACAGATAGAACACAGGCTATCATTCATGAACCCTTTCCCGGTGATGTTGGGTTTGCGCAAACAACTACTACTGGTGCTGATACCACCATTATAAAATATGTCTATCTCCTTCCCGGCACTTATTCTCCTATTGTTCAAATACAAGATGCGGCAGGTTGTAGCTATAACATTCCTAATATCCCGAATGTAACCATCTATCAGCCGCCAATTGCTGCCTTCGACCTCACACCGCCTGCAGGTTGTACGCCTGTAACGATTTCTTTTACCAATAATAGCGTAGCAAATGGCGGGGCTACTTTCCCTCCAGGCGGCTATAGCTGGAATTTTGGCAACAATACGACAAGTGCTTTGCAAAATCCGCCGAGCGTAACCTATCTCACGCCAAGCCTATATGTCATTTCTTTGTATCTGACCGATTCGCATGGCTGCCACGATACCTTGAGCAAAAACCTGCCCGCAAATTTGCAGCCTTTAGCCAATTTTACAGCAGATGATACGATACAATGCGCACCTATCCAAATTCAATTCAATGATTTGACTTCGGTTACTGTGCCTGTGGCGTGGTCTTGGACTTTTGGCGATAATACTATAGATACGACCTCACAAAGCCCGATACATTTGTATCAGCAAGATGGGAATTATACGGTAACTTTGACGGTAACAGATGCAAATGGCTGTAAAGACACTTTTACCCGTACTCAATACGTGTATTTGCGCCACCCTGTAGCCAATTTTGTGGCAGATAGCATCATTGCTTGTAATCCATTTGCTACCTGTTTTAATGCAAGTTCTTCGCAATCCGATACCTTGATAGATACCTATAATTGGCAATTTGGGGCAGGTCAAGGCGCACAGCTTTCCAATACAGATTCTATTTGTCATGTTTACAATGTGGCTGGGCTTTATACAGTTACCCTTACGGTAACAGATGTATTAGGCTGCTCTGATGATTCGGTGCGTACCAATTATATAACGGTAAATCAAACCACTATCCCCGACACAGTCAATATTCTACGGGCAACAGTAGTTGATAGAAATAAGGTAAGGGTAGATTTTATCCCGTATTTCCAACCTGATTTCTACAAATATGTATTGTATCGCAGAGTAGGTTTGCTGTGGATAGGAGTAGATAGTACGACTGTTCAAAATACGGGTACTCTGACTGACAGTGACCCGAATATAGATTGTGAGGCTTTTTCGTATGCCTATCTCGTAGCGGTTCAGAACAGTTGTAGACAATATTCGCCCCTTTCTATTACAAAAGCGCATTATACCATGCAGTTGTCTTCAAATACGCTCACAGATGCGGTCAAATTGCAATGGAGTGCGTACAAAGGCTGGTCGCAGGTCTTGCAATATGATATTTACAAAATCCCTGCCGGGCATATTTATTTCCCCAATGTTGCCAATATGGTCTTATTGGGTTCTGTTTCAGGCAATATTACGACCTTTACGGATACGACTACTTTTTGCAAGGATTCGGTCTCTTATCGGATAAATGCCATTGAATTGGGCAATGCACAGCAGGAGTCAATGAGTGATATAAATACCAATAATGCACGACACTATATTCCCTCGCAAGGGGTAGAAGTGGAGTATGCAACCGTTTATGGTGACCAATATGTGGAGGTTAAATGGTTGGATTATTTGGGTTATATCCCCTTAAACTTTGTGTTAGAAAAGTCTTTGGGCGGAGATGTCTGGAAAGAGTTAGCACAATTTGACCTCACTACCCATACGTATATTGACACAGATGTGTTGGTAGATTCGGTTTCCTATCGCTATCGCGTATTTGTAAATGATGCCTGTGGAGATAGGTCAAAGGCTTGGAATATCGGCAGAAATATAGTCTTAGAAGCTACTCAATTGCAAGATGAAACGCCCGTTTTGAACTGGAATATCTACGAAAAATGGCTTGACGCAGGCGTAGAATACTACGAAATACAGGTTTGGGACGAAAACAATGGCTGGGTACAGGTAGATGTCGTAGGCCCTCAAACCTTCCGCTATGTAGATACCAAATCCAGTTTCTTCCAATCTGTCTATGATTACCGCATCATCGCGCACGAATTAGCAGGGAATAACGCCGTTTCTGTTTCTAACCAAGATTCTGTAGTATTTAGACCCAAAATATGGGGAGCGAATGCTTTTACGCCCAATGCAGATGGCAAAAATGACATATTCCTCATCAAAGGACCCTTAGATTTAGTAACCTTTGAAATGACTATCTATGACCGTTGGGGAAGGGTTGTTTTCAACTCTCGTGATATTACGCAAGGTTGGGACGGGGTCATAAATGGCAAACCTGCTTCGGAAGGCGTTTACACCTACAGAGTGTCGGCTACAGGCATCAAAGGAGACCCTATCAAACAGAATGGAACGGTAACTTTGATTCGCTAATTTCATTTCACACAGATTTTCGCAGATTAGCCGCAGATTTTCGCAGATTTTTCTTAATCTGCGGGAATCTGCGTTTTTTATCTGTACAAATCTATTTAGTGTAGGGCTACCGCACCAAAATTCTTTTGTCAATTTAGCTACTCTGAACCCAAAAATATTAACCTTATAATTTACCACTAAGGCACGAAGGAAACTAAGAAAGAAAAAATGTGCCTTAGATTCCTTCTTTTACCTCATTGCTTCATGATTCTTAGTGCCTTAGTGGTGAGAAAAATATCTTTTTGTTCACTACTTAATTTTGGTGCGATAGCCCTAATTTGTCAGATTTACCTTGTTGTTTGAAATTAAATAAATAGCGATAGCTAAGTCTCAATCCGATATCATCGCCTTTGTAGTACGAATTAGCAATATTTTTGTTAGATGATTTTATTCTATTTTATATCCTTTTATACTTATAACATCATAAAAATTCGTTATTTCATGATTTTTCTTGTAAATAATCCGAAAGGTATCACTTTTAAAGGATAAATGCTGTAACTCTACGCTATGGCAATTGCAACAAAAAGCGTCAAAATTATATAGCCCAAATGTGTCCTTTCTTACCAAAAATTCGGCTGTACCCACACAAGCATTTAATCCTGTGATAGACACTACTGTATCATTCTCATATTTCATCTGAAGTTGATAAGTAGAAGAATTGCTGCCAAGAAGTGTACCATTCTCCAAGTATTGAAACA
>JAYUZN010000230.1:0-1610 GCA_043751755.1 Bacteroidota bacterium
CATCAAAATATTCCCAAATCCTACAGACGAGTTAGTAAATATTATTGTTCCTATTTCCAAACAAACCTATCAAATAAGCATTTTTGATGCATTGGGAAATAGTATATTTACTTCAACTATTGCAGAAAACACTTCTGAACACACATTTTCCACAGCAAGCCTCGCAAATGGTGTATATTATTGTGTAGTAAAACAAAGTGCAGAAGTAATTCACGCAGAAAAACTCATTATTATTCACCATTAATCATTTTTTAGTACGGTAAGGCGACCTAACTATTAGGTCGCCTTACCCTTTTTTTATCTACTTCAAACATACTATTATGAAATATTACAATATATATATAGTTTTTGCTTTCTTACTATTTCCGATAATGTCTTATGGACAAAGGGATAATAGTTGGATGATAGGATATAATTATTTTGTTACTGGCGGAGTGCCAGCAGGTCCTATGCTTATGACATTTGATAATCAAGTGCCAACAATTACGATAATACAAGATACAGCTAACATCAATGCTTGCAATGCTTCTATTTCTGATACCTTAGGCAACTTCTTATTCTATACCAATGGTATAGATATCAGAGATAAAAATAATAACATCTTACAAAATGGAGATAGCTTGAATTATGGCGACTTGTGGGAAACATGGCATGGTATTGGTATGCCATTACGTCAAGGTGCTTTAATTTTACCTTTTCCTGAGCATTATAACGAATATATTATCATTCATAACACATTAAAGGACTACGTACAAGGGAATTATTACCCTACAGAAATGATGTTTTCTAAAGTCGATATATCACTCAATCAAGGTTTAGGCACTGTGGTGCAAAAAAACCAGATTCTAATAACTCAAGATATTGCAGATGTGGCAATAGATGCTTGTAGGCATGGCAATGGACGAGATTGGTGGTTGATATTCCAAGAAAAATTCACGAATTGTTACTATCGTTTCCTCCTCACGCCAGATGGTTTTGAAGATAAAGGAAAAATGTGTATTGATGGAATTGTATTTGATGCAGTTGCACAAAAAAAATATTCGCCAGATGGTACAAAATTCGCTCGCCTTCAAGACAATAGGGCTTATTTTATGGATTTTGACAGATGCAATGGAATATTTTCGAATGTGAGCAGTTCCTATGTAAGTACACAAGGCTATGGCGGCTTATCTTTTTCGCCCAATTCGAGATATTTTTATCTAACCAATGGTGATTCTCTTTTTCAGTACGATATGACTGCAACTGATATTCATAACTCTAAATTTTTCATCGCAAAAGCAGATGGTATGCTTGACCCCTATAGTCCGGGGGGAATTACTACTGCTCAACTTGCCCCTAATGGCAAAATCTATTTCAATGCAGGAAGTGTTTTATCTGTTCCTGTCATTCAATATCCAGATTCTGCGGGCTTGTCTTGCCATTTTGAGCAGCATGGCTTAGTACTGCCGCATCTCAATAACACTATCCCCAATTTCCCCAATTTCCGTCTTGGGGCAGCCTTTGGGAGTGGTTGCGATAGCCTCACAGTCAGTCATCAGGTAGCAGTGAGCAGTGCGCAAAGCAAGGTATATCCCAATCCTGCGCATAATACGCTGTATATAGAGCTGTCA
>JAYUZN010000231.1:0-3994 GCA_043751755.1 Bacteroidota bacterium
TTTGACCTGCCCTAAAGTCTAATTACCGTTTTCCTATTATTGTTTTATTAAAATTTAATTCCTGACAACTGACCAGCATTTGCGCATTTTTATGTTAAATTGTAGAAATTGTCATCATTACAAATACTTAATAATCAATTATATAGCTATATTTTTTCTTGCAAAAGGTCATAGGTCACGCCTCCGTTTGTGTCCTCACAAACGGAGGACAAATAGGCGTTCAATACGCATATAGCAGAAAAGCCCCGTTTGTGGGGACACAAACGGGGGCAAAAATAGAGACCTTTTGCAAAAATATTTTAGCATAAAGTATTGATAATCAAATTATTACAGCTCATTTACTTTCTGCAAATTAATTAGTTGTAAAACACATTTTACTATCACATAACACGCCAATAAACCCAAGTTCACGCAGATTTTCGCAGATACATTTTATTGTATCTGCGAAAATCTGCGTGAACCTAAAACCTATTTCATCACCTGCACTTCCACCCTACGGTTTTTCTGTCTGCCCGTAGCCGTTTTGTTATCTGCAATCGGTTTTGTATCGCCGAAGCCTTCGATGTCAAAACGCGTGTAAGAAATGCCATTGCTTACAAAATAATCTCTTACCGTTTCCACCCTACGCGTAGAAAGCACAATATTGGCAAGTGATTCTCCCACATTGTCCGTATGCCCACTCATATTGAGGCGTATATTCGGATTGACCAACAAATAGCTTACGACTTTATCCAAATTCGGATAAGAAACCGCTTTCAAAGTGCTTTTTCCTGACTCAAATTCTATCGCTTCAAAGGCTGTACGAATGTCAATAGGCGCAGGTTCAGGACAACCTTTATACGCGATAACACCCGGCACACTTGGACAAGCGTCCACATTGTCAAAAATGCCATCACCATCTCTATCTGGGCAGCCGCCTGTTTGAATCTGACCTGCCACCGTAGGACAAGCGTCATTCATGTCTTCTACCTCGTCATTGTCTGTGTCTGGGCAACCCGAAAACTTGGCAAGCCCAAATATTTTGGGGCAGTCGTCTTTGCTATCTTGAACGCCGTCTTTGTCTGTATCTGGGCAGCCTTCAAATTGGCTAAGACCTGCCACTTTCGGACATTTGTCTTTGCTGTCTTGAATGCCGTCTTTGTCTGTATCTGGGCAACCCTCAAATTCGGCAAGTCCCGGCACTTTCGGACATTTGTCTTTGTCGTCCAAAATGCCATCTTTGTCCTCGTCGCCCACTTCTTTGGGACAGCCTTTGTTTTCTACTACGCCTGCAATATTGGGGCATTTATCCACATTGTCTAACACACCATCTTTGTCCGTATCTGGGCAGCCTTTGTTTTCTATCAAACCCGCTTCTTTCGGGCAGTTGTCCTCTTTGTCTGTAATGCCATCGCCATCAGTATCGGGGCAGCCTTTGAACTTGATAATGCCTTTTTCATCGGGACAAATATCTTCTTTATCCATAATGCCATCGCCGTCTCTATCTGCGCAACCTTTGAACTTGGCAAGCCCTTTTTCGTCAGGACAATTGTCGTCTTTGTCTGCTACGCCGTCATTGTCTTTGTCTGGGCAACCTTTCATTTCTTTGGAGCCTTTGATGTCTATACATTCGTCTTCTTTGTCCGAAATGCCATCTTCGTCTTTGTCTGGACAACCTTTGAAGTCGATTTTTCCTGCCACCTCTGGGCAATCGTCTTTGCTATCTTCTACCCCGTCATTGTCTTTGTCTGGGCAACCATTAAATATCTCTAAACCTGCCACGTCAGGACAAGTGTCTTTGCTATCTTCTACCCCATCTTCGTCTTTGTCAGGACAGCCTTTGAACTTTTTGAGTCCGGGTACTTCTGGACAAAGGTCTTTTTTATTTTTAATTCCATCTTCATCTATGTCCTTGTCTTTTTGGAAAGCAAGGGGAATATGCGCCGCAAAATGCAGGTTAAAGCCTTGTGCCTCATTGCGATTGAGCATAGAAATGAGGTTGGAAGAGCCTATCATAAGGTGTACAGGCAGAATCGGAATGGCTGGGATTCTCAAGGCAAACCCTACTTGCGTTTTCTGATAATTGTCTATGGAAATAGGGATAGCAATGCCGCCATGCCTAAATTCCCAACGAGGGGTGATGCTAAAATTGGAAAGTGCGTGAACACTTGTAGCCCTATTTGCGCGCTGAAAAGCAATATAGGGCATGAAATTTATATAAAAATTTTTCCATATTTTGTAGTCAATTTGGGCAGAAAAAGCTGTAGGCAAAGCCATTCTATACCTGCCTGTATGGTGGGTAGAAGTGAAAAATGTCCCCACATTGCTGTTAAAACTTGTCAAACTTGTGGCATTAAAACTAAGGGGAATGCTATCTATTTGCGGATTCGTGAAGTTGCCTGTAGGGTCATAATATCGATATCCTACATGCCCCACATCTAAGAGCGACAAGCCTATACGGAGTTTATACTTGTTTTTCTCCATCATTCGCTTGGTTTTGCCATTTGCCTGATACTCATATTCTGCGATTTTGGGGCGATATTCATACACAACGCCCACATCTGCGCCCCAGCCTGATGGGAAAGAATTTTTAAGAATATTATTATTCAAGAAGGCGGAATCTACTCCATTTGCCCTAAACGCATGAAAAATGGAACTTGTGCCATATTGTGATTGAACGCTGTTTACATTCATCGTAGAGTCATTGTTGAATTGCATATTGAGCTTATCGTTGTACAAATAGCCCGAAGCAACGCTTTGCATGATTTTGCCCGTTACGCCCACTTTCAAAAAATGCTTACCTTTGTCCATAACGACCTGCCCGTAGGTAAAGGCAAATTCATTGTAAAGATTGGCGGATAGGCGTGATTTGTCGGAGGTAAAAGGGACGTTATAAATGCTGGTATCTTTGAAGGAATCGTAAATGCCATTGGCAATGAAGCCCGAAAAGTTGTCGCCATTTGCCAACAAGCGATTGCGATAGGTAAAAGCAATGCCTATTTTGGGGGTAAGCGTAGTCAAAAAAGACGCAGGTCCATACACATCTTGATTTACGTAGGCATTGTAACGCCCTGTAACAGAGGGGTTTCGCCCAGAATAGGTATTTCTATCTACCATAGAATCTTGTCTAAAATCCCTCCATAGTGAGCCGTTTGCCACTTTTTTGCCATCGTAATGGAGGAAATTGTTGGACACGTCAAGGCTATATCCGCCTATATTGATGTCGAAACGGAGGCGATTGTCGGCTACTGAAGCGGGCTGCGTATAGACTCCATACGTCCCTGCATAGTTGCTGGACTGAAAGCCCAAAAAGTTTTGGGAAAAAGCTGCTGCTTTTATCCCTATCAACATAAAAAATAAAGAAATCTGGTAAATATACTTCATATTTATAACGTATATATATGCTGCATTTTGCTCATAAAAAGCAAAAAAATGGAATAGATGGAAAATTATGTGCAACATAACGAAAAAAAAAGGGGACTTGCAATTAAAAAGGAATAAATCGCATATTTCCACATGTAAAAAGAACGCAAAGTGGCAGACATGTTGTAGTTTCAGGCGGGTTTTTCTTTCCCAAACGCAACTTTATTTCCCCTATCCCGTATATACCCTCTCAAAACTTATTTTTAGCTTTTATTTTATTATTGTAAATACGAGTTAGGAATAATCTAAACATATATTTTCGATATATCTTATTGATTATCATATATTTATATTAACTCTCAACTTTCAACTTTCAACTACTTATGAAATTAAATGTACTTTTAGCCAAAACAGACCAGTTAGCGGCGATTATCAAAGCAAACATCTCTGATACGATTGACAAATTCAAAAACAAGCAAACCTTGTATCGGGGAGAAAAAAAATCCTACAAAGAACGTTTCCCCGAGTATGCAGACCCCAGTCAAGAGATGGATAAGGGCGTGAGTTCTACGGTAAATGAAACCCTTGCCTATTTATTCAAATTGGCGGATAATTTTTTGTCAGCAAAATTAGACCAAGAAGCTACGAATTG
>JAYUZN010000232.1:0-2473 GCA_043751755.1 Bacteroidota bacterium
AAAATCCTTTTCAGCTATTTTTGCCTCATCATATATTGTGTCTGTCCTCGGCGTTCCGTCCTTGCGAATCTTGAGGGTTTTCTGAGTGTTTTCGACAAGCACTAATCCATTTTGATAAAATTCTCCTACTTTATCATAGCGTTTTTCGAGGGTTTCGCGCCTTTCTGCAAAGGTTTTTTCTACCAATTGCGCTTGCAAGAAGTAGGGAAAAAACAGGAATATAACAATTACTATTTTCATGGAAATGTGGTTTTGTAGGGCAAAAGTAAGGGCTTGGGGCAAGCAAAACAAGGCAAAAATTTTGGGGCTTTTTAAGCGTTCATTGCGACTAAAGATACGAAAAAACGCCCGCCTTTCAACAAAAACTATCCTTTTCCTGCTGCAAATTTGCTTGGGTTTCTATGGCTTTATTGAATATCATATATTAAGTTGATAAACCTGTTAACATTTCGGATAATTGCTGAATGGCAAACATTTCTGTTTTTTCTGTGCCTTTCACCATGATTTGTGCCATTGTACTTTCTACGGGGTTTTCAATTTGTTTTTCCAATAAACCTAAAATAATATGCTGCAAATGAGCAGATTCTGAAATGATTTCTTTTATTTTTATCCCTATATATCTGGCACTTATATATTCTGGTTCCAAAATAAGGAACAAAGAATATATTTCATCTTGATAAATATCAAAATTATGTAGCATATAAGCAATATCTTCAATGTCTTTTTGCCTATGTTCTGGTCTTTGAGAAAAAGCAATTAATTTCAATAAAATAATGGCAGGAATCGTGGCTACTTGATAACTTTTCCCTTCAAAATCAAAGGTTTGTGTTCCTTTTTGAGCAACCTCATATAGTCCTAATAAATGCTCATCTTCGCTTATTGAGTCCTCGAAAGCAGTCATATCTACTTGAATATTATCAGGACTTATCAAAGCATTACGATTATTCGTTTTTGTGAAATTTTCCTTTTCTAATAATCGCTCTTTTAATTGAGCTAATTTTTCTTTGTCCAAAATAGCCCAATCTAAGTCTCTTGTTATACGAGGTTGCGGCTGTTTCTCCATAAACCAAATATTGCGAGCTTGCCCTCCAATGAGATAAGCCTCAATTTGCATTTCCGCTAAGACATCATGCAAAGAAGCAAGTGTTTTTTTGAGTTTTTCATCTAAACTGTTCTGCATATTTTTCTTTTACAATTTGTGCCACTTCTTTGTTGCGAGCGTTATCACTCAATATCAAATCGGCATACACCAAAATCGGGTCAAGTATTTGTTTATCAGGCAAATAAAATGCTTCATATACCACAATATTTCCATTTGTATCAGGAAAAATGGCATATTTTTTCATAAGCTCGTTTTGAGAATCTTGTGTATATAAGGTAAAATCGCTTGGAACTAAGAAATCTGTAAGCATATCTGCGGCAGGTTCGCCTCCCCAAAAAGAACGTGCATCTAAGGGAATATTTTTCCAGTTACGCGCCAATTCTGGGCTTTGAAATCGAAATTTTTTCAAAAATAAAGACGGTTTTAATAGATTTCCATACGCATCTATCCATTTTTCTATCAAATCTTCCTTGTTTGTCAAGCGCATTTCTTTTTCAGATAATTGGCGGATATAACCTTGCTGTTTGAGTTTTACGATTGTTTGCGAAATCGTATCAAGGCTTGTTTGCGTTATATGGCTTATTTCTCTATAAGAAAAGTTTAGGATATTTTCGTTTTTTAACAAATGAAAAATAACCATAAGCCCTTTTTTAGTAAACTGTTTATTTACAAGTAACTCTGATGTTTTTGTTGTTTTCTTTCCTTCTATCAATATATGAAAATCTGATGTTTTTATATACGCATTTCCAGCACTATCTAAATAATTCATTTGATGTTCTCTTAGCAATGTTTTGGTACTATCCGAAATACTCTCTACAATAAAAATCAAACCTTCCTCCTCTTTCACAAAATTTTTATACCTAAGTAATTGAGAAAGAGAAAGATGATTCAAATAAGATTTTATTTCCATCACAAAAGTGTGTTGATTTACCCATAAATAGCCATCTATTCGGCTGTTGCCTCTCTCTTCCTCTGTCAATTTATAGTTGAGGCGATAATCGGTTATGGTAGCGAAAGCATCAATAGCTGTTTCTATAATATATTTTTCTTTTAACATGTTTTTCGTGAGTTAATATAAAAACGAACAGGCAAAAATAGCGAACAAAATGGGTTTTACCAAATATGTATAGGTTTTTTTCTGTTTTTCTTGAAAAAGAGGTATAATTTCTTCTTTCGTTTTCATAGCGCAAAGATACGAAAAAACGCCCGTCTTTCACGAAAAACTCTCCTTTTCCTGCTGCAAATTTGCTTGGATTTCTGCAAAATACGCCCCCCAATCCGAAAGATTTGCAATGAGTTGATAGGTTTCATTTTCTTGCAAAGCAGCCATTTCTGCTACGATTTGCGCCAATTTGCTGCGTAATTGCTGCG
>JAYUZN010000233.1:0-1743 GCA_043751755.1 Bacteroidota bacterium
TTGATGATTCGCCCAGAACTGCCTTATATAAAATACGAAGCTGTAAATATTTCTGCTGAAATAACAAGCGAAAAAACTCCCTATATTTTCCCAAATCCCAGCGAAAATGGGCTTATTTCTGTGAATCTCCCACCATTTTCACAAAGTTATGTGCTGCATATTTTGAATGTACAAGGGCAGGAAATAGCTGTTTTTTCTGTAGAAAATGCAAGCAAAATGCAGACTTTTGAGGTAGGAAATCTGCCACAAGGAATCTATTTTGTACGGCATGAAGTTGTGTTAGAAAATGGAGTAAGAAAGGTAAGTACCGAAAAATGGGTAAAATATTAATTGTACTTTTCCCGTAGTTGCCATTTTTCAAATGGCAATAAAAATAGCTTCTTGTCATTTGAAAAATGGCAGCTACGATACGAAAACAAATACAATATTTGCAGCCTTTTTCCGTAGTTGCCATTTTCTAAATGGCAATAAAAACAATTTCCTGCCATTTGAAAAATGGCAGCTACGATACGCAAACAAATGCCTTATTTCGCCCTTCTTCTCTTACTTTTATTCGGAAATGTGCCAGCTTTTGGCATTATTTTGCTCTGTCGTAAGCGGTTTTTGCTCGTCAAAAAAATGGCATACAGTTGGATATTGCTATTTTCTATCCTTCAACTCTCCTTTTTTGTAGATGAAATGAGTGGCTGGAAGAAAAAGCGGCTTTTTCAAGCGATAAAGCAAGATTTTTCTGCTCATTTTCAAATCTTAGATGGAGAAAAACAGCTTTTTGCGCTGTCATTGTTGGCAGAGAAAATGAAAAAAGAAGCCATTTTTCCCGAAAAAAAAGCAGAAATACAGGCTTTTTTTACCCAAGAAATAATGCCTAATGTCCCCTTTGAAATTGCGAAAGATACGAACTTATGGAAAAATAATGCCTTGTATTTGAGCCAATTAGCGATTATTTTTACGGCTTACCATGACATTTTCCCCACAGATACAAGCTATCAAAAGTTGCATGGCAATATGATTCATTTTTTATATAAAGAAATGAAAAATAGCCCCACGAAACAACTCTGTTCTTATCCCGATTTTGCAGAGCCTTGGCTATGTGATAATGCAGGAATTGTATATGCTTTGGCTTTGTATGATGCAGAATATAAGACGCATTTTTCCTTGTGGGAAGAATGGCAAACTAAGGTAAATCAGGATTTTACAGACCCTAAAACGGGTTTGCCTTGCACACAAATTAGCGAGAAAACGGGCTGTTTTGTGCCTACCCGCGCAAGTTCTACGGCTTGGCTCATGGCTTATTTAGCGGAGATTTCGCCAAAAGAAGGCAAAAAGGCTTGGAATTTGTATAAAAAACAGTTCAAATTTTCCTTTGCAGGGATTGGTGCAGCCTTTTTTGAGTATTCAGATGACACAAAAACAGAGGATTATGATACAGGAACGCTCATTTTTGGCTTGGGAACGATAGGTTCGGGTTTGTCTATTCGGGCGGCAAGCGAAAATGAGGATTGGCTGACTTATTTTCAGTTGGTGAATACCTTGAATGTGGTATCTTTGGGGGCTTATTTTTTCCCTGAAATGGAAAATGATGTGCTGATAAAGGCGATTTTGTATCGTTCTTGTTTTTGATTTCGCGCAGATAAAGGCTAAGAAACACGAAAAGAATAAAATCTTAATTTACCACTAAGGCACAAAGGAAACTAAGAAAGAAAAAGTGTAGCTTAGATGCCTTCTTTTACTATATTGCTTCGT
>JAYUZN010000234.1:0-3129 GCA_043751755.1 Bacteroidota bacterium
TCCGAAAAGGAAGCAATGGAGTCCGAAAAGGAAGCAATGGAGTCCGAAAAGGAAGCAATGGAGTCCGAAAAGGAAGCAATGGAGTCCGAAAAGGCTCGAATGAAGGCAGAGAAGGAAGCAATGGAAGCTCAAAAAGATATAGATTTTGTCTTAAGATTAGATTCGAAAGGCAAAAACATAGCCGAAATTGCAGATTTGACAGATATTTCAGCAGAAACTATCAAAAACATATTAAAACAGCATAAAAAATAATGGTTCTTCAAAAGAGGATAATAGCCATTTGTGTGAACAAATTTCTCAGCACGCAGGTTTTCGCAGAGGACACTTCGGCTATAGTTCGGCAAAGCTCACTAACCACGCTCAGTGTCTAGCAGATGTCGCAGATGTATAACAATTAGCAGTTATTTTTTATTTCTCATTTTCCATTTCTCATTTCCCATTTTCATATATTTTCGATGAAAAAACAGTTTCTTTCTTTCTTACTCTTGTCGGCTTCGGCGGCAATGACGGCGCAAACCGCTGTAAGCATACAGCAAATTCAAGACGTTTCGCCCCAGAATTTGGCGGCTTGCGTAGATTCTTCTTCCTACAAAGGGCAAATGGTTTCCGTAAAAGGAACTGTTGTTATGCCTTTCGGATTGGCAGTAAACGGCTCTGGCGCAACACAACTGCGTAATATTTGGATTCAAAACGGCACAGGCGGATTTTCGGGCTTAGACGTATTTGATTCCAATTCCGCAGATATTGACAATCTCGTAGCAGGCGACTCTGTAGAAATCATTGGCTCGGTAACGGAATTTGGACCTACGGGTGGACCACAAGTGGAAACCGAACTTTCGAGCATTACCACTATCAACATTCTCGGCACAAACCGCCCTGTAAACTTCAATACCATTAACATTGGGGATTTGAATGACGCTACACAAGTCAATCTTTTGCCTACAGGCGAACAATGGGAAGGTTCTTTTGTAGAGCTTCAAAATGTAACCGTAACTGCCGTAGTGCCTTTTGCAAATGGAACACGTGTAAGTTTCAATGTAGTAGATGCAAATGGAAACATGATTAACGTTTCTGACCGTTTCAAAGCGCAAAAACTGCCCGCAGCAGGGGGAAATTTCGTTCCGCCAACCGTAGGCACGCAATATGCTTCGCTCAAAGGAATCTTGATGCACTCTCCGAATGGCTGCCTCAACTTCAATGGACGCGGCTATGAATTGCACCCTTTTGACTTTTCACACTATGGATTTGGCACAGTCGTACCTCCACAAATTTCTGCGATTACTGCCAATCCACTCGTTCCCACGTCTTCGCAAACCGTTACCATTAGTGCCAATATTACTGACCCGAATGCAGGCGGTTCTGTAGTAAGTGCTACGTTATATTATGCAGTAGGCGTAAGCAATACGACTTATACCTCTGTCCCAATGACGGCAAGTGGCAATACTTGGTCTGCCACAGTTCCTGCACAGGCAGACAATTCTTTTGTGAAATATTACATCTGTGCTACCGACAATGACACTTTAACGGCTTGCCAAACCAATGTCCCTAACAATGCAAATCCTTTTGCTTATGTAGTGAAAGACAATGGTTTAAACATTTATGATGTACAGTACACGCCTTTCACAGATGGCAATTCTATTTTCAAAGACAAAACCGTAACTTTGACAGGTATTGTTACAGCTTCTGCCGAGCCAGGCAATTTAGGCTATGTATTTATGCAGCAAGAAGGCGGGTTGTTAGGTTGGGCAGGAATTATGTGCATAGGAAATCCGCAACTTGCCAGCCTCAAAATCGGGGATAAAGTTACGGCAACAGGGGATATTAAAGAAAGTTTTGGCTACACACGTCTCGAAAACATCACAAGCCTTACCGTAAATGGCTCAGGCTCAATCAATCCCTTGAACTTAGACCCAACGGTATTCTCTACCTACGACTTTGCTACGAATGAGGCTTATGAAGGTATGTTAGTCAGGATTACCAAGCAAGGCGCATCGGGTCCTTTGTATGTGGTGGACAACAATCCAGACGCACCTGGCAATTTCGCAGAATATCGCATAGGCGAAGATGCGTTAGCTCCTGCGGACGGCTGCCGTATTATTGCAGGTCGCCAAACAAGCTCTGCCTATAGCTCTTTGAATGTGTCGTATGTAAATGATGTGCAATGGGTTCCAAATGCTGGAGTAGCTCAAACGGTTGTACAATATAATGATTGCGTATCTTCTGTTACAGGCATTATCTATTACAGTTTTTCCAATGTAAAAATGATGCCAAGAAACAATGACGACTTTGTAAATTACTGGGTAGCTTGTGTAAATAGCATCGAAAGTGGGCTAATAAGCCAAGTCGAAGTAAAAGCTTTTCCTTCTCCTGCATCAGAAACTTTGAAAGTAAGCTACAAATTTCCTCAAAATTGGGCTGCAACGGCGCAATTATTTGACGTAAATGGACGGGTAGTAGCTACGCAATCTTTTGACGGCGCAAAGGGCGAACTTTCTTTTGACTTGAATCCTATCAGTTCAGGCGTTTATTTCCTTCAAATCGTTTCTGACAATACACAAGTATATAGCGGAAAAGTGAATGTAGTGAAGTAATTGATATAGCCGTTTCGAAGGTCTGCGACCGCTCGAAGGGCTGCTCAATAGGAGTAACCTTATTGCATGAGTTTAAAGGTTAACAATTTCCTTCTTACGTTTTGTAACCCTTCGAGTGGTCGCAGACCCTCGAAGCGGTTACAAAACCACAGGCAACTCACAAGTCTGGTCATGGCACACAAAAAACTGCGTTTTCTCAGCCTCAAATCGCCCTTCAAAAAGCCCGATTTCACTCTCTTTTTCTGCCCCAAAATACAGACAATCAGGGGCAAAAGTCTGCCGCATTTCTGCCAAAAAAGCCTCCGCATTTTCCCCTGTTACCACCCTTTCATATTGCGTAAACACATATTTCAGCATTAACATTGCCCAATTAGAATGCCAGTAGGTTTTGTGAATCACGCCTTCTGCCACATTTTGAAGCATTTGTTGCGCCATTTCATCATATTTTGATTTGCCTGTAATTTTGTGCAAAATAAATAAACAATGCGCCAAAACCGAACAAGCAGCAGGCGTTACGTCATCAGAAGTCTCATATTTT
>JAYUZN010000235.1:0-17001 GCA_043751755.1 Bacteroidota bacterium
GCGCCTGTGAGTTGTGAAGCTGCCGTCCAAGTATTTGCGCCATAGTTGAATAGCTGCGTTCTACCCGGATTTACTGCCCCCAGAGCTCCCCCTACTGCCAAGTGATTGTTCCCCATAGCAAGGCTTCTTCCGAAGTTGGAGCCTGTGATATTGGTAAAATCTATGCCATTGAAAACCGTAGCAGGCTGCGAAGTATAGCCCGTATCTGCTACAGAAAGGTTGGAGTTATTGGTATAAGTATTCCCTTGAAAAGTACCCGTTTTGTATGCCCTTACTGCGTAAGAAGCAATCCCATTCGCAGTCAAATCTATGTAGTTTTTGAATCCGCCATTGACTGTTGCGATTTGCGCCCCGTTTTTCAAGACCACAAAACCCGTAATATCTGCCCCTTGTGGGTAGCTCCACGTTACTTTTACATAAGAGGCATACGTACCATCAGAAGCCGCTACATTCGTAGGCGTAAGCGGTTTGGGATAGGTTAAACCTGTGAGACAAGTGTAATCATTTGACCAATACGTAACGTCATTGCGCTTGCTATATGCCCGAATTGCATAGTCATAGACCGTTCCACTTACCCCTGTTTTGTCTTGATAGACAAACGAAGTTTGTGCAATCGTATCTGCTACTAAGGTATCTGTAAGCACACCGCCCCTCAAGATATAGAAGCCCGTAGCACCGCCATCAGGATATGCCCAACGCATTTGTTTCAAGCCCAAAGTATCGATAGCCGTAACATTGCGTGGCGTAGCCAAGGTAGGATAGGTTTTTGTTACTACTACGCCCGAAGAATAGAAGTTCGTGCCTTCGCGCTCCAATATCGTTTTGACGGTATAGTTCTGCAAGTTCGCAGGTACGCCGAAATAGTCGCGATAGTGAAGGCTGTCTTTTGTCAATGTCGCCAACAAAGTCTGCTCTCTGTACAAACGGAAGCCTTTGACGTAAGCCGTAGGCGGGTAAGTCCAGTTCAAATCCACAAAATTGCGCTCTTGCGTAACATTTGTGCTACAAGGCGTGGCGTAGCTTGTGGAACTTGTAGGGCTTGTAGCCGTCAAGTTGCCCACTTCTGCCACAGCAGGATATTGTACAGAAATGGTAGCTTCGGTAGAAAGATGCGTTTTGCCGCCCACTACCATGATGGCTTTTACCCCATATACATACTGCTGTCCCGGTACGCCCGAAATATCGGTGTATTCCAAAACGGCTCCTGTGTTCACCGTAGTAAGCACGCTGTCATTGCGCGTGATTTGGTAGCGGGTATGGTTGTCCCAGTTATGCGACCAATTTATTTTCAGCGTATTGAGTGCCAAGTTTGGCGTAGCTGCTACATACAATGGACTTTCCAAGTCAGGGAAAATCCCTGTTGTGGAATAGAAAGCAGAGTATTTTTTGGTCGTTTTCGTATTGTCCGTATATTGATAAGAACGGATTTGGTAGGTATAAGAAATCCCTGGATAGCCTTGTGTATCATAAACCAAGAAATCTGTTCCTTTCAAAATGGTTCCCAACAACACATTTGCACGATACACTTCAAAGCCTTCGTAGAAAGTATTGCTTGCTGTCCAAGACACTGCCATGCGGCGGCGTGCAGGGATAGGCGTAGCAATGATATTCATCGGGCGGGAAGGCGCAAGCGAATCCGTGGTTGCGGGCGTGTAGCTGCTCCCAAAGTTTTGGGTATATAAGCCGCTTGTCGTTATCGCAAAAGTTTGATTGCTCGGTACAAAAGTGGCTGTATGATTCGTTCCATAGCCATCTATTGCTACATTTACGCTTGTACCCACCGTTTGTGGCAAGCCCGTAAACACATAGAAGCCCGAAGAATCGGTTTTGGTGTGTTGTGAGAAATTCGGAGCCGAAGCATAGACATCTACGCCTGGTACGCCATATTTATCCGTAGCACTGTTCACCATACCACTCAATTCGTAGATAGATTTGAGGCTACCCCAAGCCCCTGCTTTTTGTCCGATGACATTGGCATTTGTGGCTTCGATTTGGTATAAATGGTTTGTTCCTTTGACGGCAGTATTGTCCAAATACACCCTTGTTTCCGTAGGCAAAGTAGTCAATAATACATTGTCTCTATACACTTTGAAGGTAGAAAGTACGTAGCTCGGATAATCCCAACTTACTCTCACGTGGTTTGGCAAGTTTTGGCTTGCTTTCACATTCGTAGCATATTCGGGAGACGTAATGCCTGCAAGCGATTTGCCATTGGCACTTATCGGCAATGAGCAGTATTTTACGCCATTGATTACGCGGAAAGTCCGTACATTATAAGTCGCAGTCGTAGCCGTATTCGTGAAGGCGCGGAAAGACGTTGCGCCCGTAGATAACACCGCCAAAGTATCTACTCCTCTTATCACCAACTGCCCATCAATGTTTTTGATAGTGTTCGCAGGAGGAGTCCAAGTAAGGTTTACTTCGCCAGAAAGATTCGTCGTAGCTGCAAGCCCTGAACCTATCGTTACCACAGGGAAGGCACGTGTAGCACTCACGCCATTCGATTCGGAAATGCTGTTGTCAGGCAAACGAAGGTAGGTTTTTACAGAATAAATGTAAGAAATCCCTGGTACACCTGATTTGTCCTCAAACGGTGGATTGATTGCTTTTGGCAACTGACCGATATAAACATTTGAGCCTGTTGCGGTTTTGCGATAAATTCTGAACCCATCATAGTTGTAGCCGATAGGCAAACCTGCGGGAATCGTCCAGTTTACAATCACGCTGTTGCGGGTAGGATTTGCCGTAGCCGTCATACCTGTTACAGGTGGCAAAGCAGGAATCGCTACATTCGTTACTGTTTGTCCAAAAGACTCAAACGTAATGTTATTTACAAAACGTTTTGCCTTTAAGATGTAGGTTGCCGTTGTGCCGGGCTGTGCGTCTTTGTCTGTGTAAGCAAATACGCCGGGCGCAAGGTCTGCTACTTTCATGCCATTGCGATAGATTCTAAACCCGCTATAATTCGCAGAAGTATGCGACCATGTCAAGTTCACTACGCCAAGTGCCACACTCGGAACGGCTGCAAAGCCCGTAGTCATCGTTACGGCAGGGAAAATAAGCGTATCTAATAATTGTGCCGCTGTGATAATGCCATTTTGCGTTTTGTACGCATTCAAGGTATATTCATAGTTCACATTTGGTTCGCCGCCCAAATCCGAATACGCAAGCGCATTCGTGAGGCTCGTCAAAGTCGCTATTTTCTTGGATTCACGATAAATGTCGTACAAAACCGTATCTCCTGCATTGACTGTGAAGTTCCATACAAAATTGATTTTGTCCAAAGTAGGCATTATCGTTCCCCCAAAATTCGTTACTGCCAAAGGCGTAGCATTGATAGTAAAGCCCGTAGAATCATAGAAAACCACATTTGAAACGGTAAAAGCCGCATCAGACAAGCTGATAGTCTGCGTTTTGTCTATGATAATATGGTTGCCATAATCTGCGGTCAAATCAAAGTCGCCCGCATCTGCATAATACAAACCGCTAAATGCGAAATTGCCTTGAAAGTCGGTGTAAGTCGTGAGATGAATCGTAGTGTCCACCAAACTATGCAACTTTATGCGTGCATTTTTGATAGCATAATTGTTTTCAAACGTTACCACACGTCCCGAAATCGCACCACGCGCAGGAACGCCTCCGAGGTCATTGTCGCCTACAATAATGTCGCTTGTTGTGGCATTGTACAGCACCATTTCATATTTGGCGTTTTTGCCATAAATGGGGAAGGGGTCTGTATAAGTCGTAGCCGAAGCGGGCAAAGTGGCTAACAAAATGCCTTCTCTTTTTATCTGAATCGCATAGCCATAAGCCGCCACGTTTGCCCAAGTCATATTTACTTGATTCGTAGGCACATTGTCCGAAGCTGCGAAATTCAAATTAAAGGTATTTCCTGTCAAACACAACTGTGGCGTAAGTGCCATGTTCAGTGTGTTGTAATACGTTTCTATACAATAATTGTACGAAGTCCCGTTGGCAATGCTATTGCTATCCGTTTCGCTGTACACATCATTCCATACAAAAACGCTGTCTATTTTGCCGCTACCTGCAATCACGCTGCGCAAAGTCCCGTTTCTGAAAATCTTGTAAGACTCGCTCAATTTGGACTTGTTTGTCCAGCTCAAACGAACTTTGCTCAATGAATCGGTACTTGCAGTGCCATTTGTAGGCTGTTGAAACGAAATCGTGCTACCCGTAGTAGTCAAATTCGTACAAGCCCCCACAGGCGCGCCTGTTCCCGTTTTGAAAACCTCCAATTTGTAGTTCCTGTTTTGCGTAGGACCTACATGATGACGGAAAGTACCCACAACTGCCGTATAATCGGGCGTAGTTATGTAGTTCAAAGTCGGCAAAACGCCAATGCCTGTGTAGGCTGCGGTATTGTTTTGTCCATCATACGTAGTCGCCAAATCCGTAGGATGCGCATTTGCACTATTCCATCTCCAATGCAACAACAAATTATTTTGTCCCAAACCTGTAAAAGCCGTTACAAAACGATTGTCTGCAATTTCCACATCTGTACGCACGCGATTCCAATAGCGAATTTCGCCCATCTGCACGCCTACCATGTTGTTGGCAATGCTGTATGCAGCCGCGCCTCCGCCAAAGGCAAGGTTTGAAATCGCTTTTTGCTCTTTTTTAACGCCATCTATAAATAACGACACATTGCCGCCATCACAAGCAAATGCCAAATGTTTCCATTTGCCCAAAGGTAAAGGCGTATTGAAGTTGATGGTGCTTGCATTTTTTTGGATAGCAATGGTAGAACCTGACACTTTTATGTAAATATCGTTCACCAAACTTGCGCGGAACAACTCCGCATTTGAAGAATTGATATTGCCTTTTATCCAAGTCTCCACCGTCCAAGTCGAAGAATTGAAGTTCTGCCAGTTGTTGGTATTGTTTACCGTTTCCCCAAAATTGTTGGAACTATCCCCAGCCACAAAGGTAAACGCAGGTTGCTGCGCACCAATATAAGGCGTTAAGTTGTTGATAGGTTCTTGAAAAATGGTTTGCCCAGTCGTTACGTCCGTCAATTTCACATACACGCCTTGACTATATGGCACGCCTGCACTTATCAAACAAGGCAGCGGGTGCAAAGTCCAATTCACGTCAATGTACGCATCATTCGCAGGTGTAGTAGTCGTGAAAGTAGGGGTAGATAAGGTTTGAATCGTAACCACCCCTCTCCATGGACTCACGATTGCACCGCAGTTGCTCCGCAAAAAGAAGTCATAGTTTTTGCCAATTTCCAAGCCCGTAATAACCACACTGCCCGTAGCACTGCTGCCACTGAATACAGGTGTCGTAACGCCATAGCCCGAAGCCGCAAGCACCCAATCATACGAAGGCGCAAGCGTTGTCCAACTAAACGTAGCTCCCGTAGAAGTGATATTGCTTGCTGTAATGCTCGACAAAGTAGGCGATGAGCTACATGGATTGACCAAGAAGCTTGCTGTATCGGAGAAACTATAGCCGTCAGCCGTCAAAACATAGCTGCGGAAACTATAGATTTGTCCCAAGGTAAGTCCCGTTACAGGCATCAAAAATCCGCCAACGCCCGTACCAGCTGCGGTTATTTTTGTTCCTAAGTCGAAGGTAGGAACATTCAAGCCTTGTACATAAATAAAGCCTCGCAAAGTTACCGTTCCTGTACCTGCTTTCAACAAATTGCCATTGAAAGTCGCACCCGAACTGCTGATAGCCGTTGCCGTAGGACGTGCAGCCAAATAAGGCGCGCGTGCTATCCAGTTAGAACTATTGCCCGTCAAAGTGAACCCTGTGAGCGTACCTGTTACCGCAGAAGCAGTGCCATCAGCCAACGTATTGACGATGGTATTTGCGCCATTGGGAGTGCCTTGGTCGAAATTGTAAGACATGATAAGTCCCGCAGTCGCTTGCGACAAGCCCGAAGCCATGCCTGCTCTCAACTGTGTTTGACTACGTGCCACGTTCCAAACTCGGAACTCGTCCAACATACCTTGATAGTAAGTACCCGCCGCTACTGCACGTCCGATATAGGCTGTGCCTGCGTTTGCAGTCAAGTTACCTGTAGCTGCTACGCTGTTTACCGCAGTGCCATTCAGGTACAAAGTAAGTTTTGTGCCATTGTAAGTCGCTGCCAAATGCGCCCATTGATTGATGGGCAAAGCAGCAGGAGCCGCTACACTGACGGCAACCGTTGTAAATATCGTGGCAGTAGGAATGCCATTTACCAATGCCAATTTGATTCCACTTCCATTTACTTCTTTGTTGAAAATCATATCTGTACCTGCGATGCCCGAAGGACGCGCCCAAGTTTCGATAGTCATCGCAGCAGTTAAAGCATTGACTTGTGAGACATTGCCCAATATTACATGGTCATTTGTTCCGTCAAAAGATAAGGTATTTACATAGAATTCTTTGGTAGAAAAAGGGCGGGCATCAGACCATGTCGAAGTCGTACAACCGCCTGTTATGCGCAAATGCAAATCATAATCTTTGCCTGCACTCAAGCCTGTAATCGCCAAGGTTGCCGCATTAGACGTGCCATTGACTACGGCTGTGCCACTTGCACCTGCGCCTGTAGCCACGACTCTCCAGCTATACGTAGTTGCGCCTGTCGTGTCCGTTGTCCACGTAACAGAGGCAGTCGTAGGCGTAGTAGTGAGGCGTATGTCTTGCGGATATACTCTACAAAAGGTCGTTTTGAAGGTCGTAGTCCCTGACAAAACCGTTCCGTTTGCGGTGGTGATAAAAGCTCTTACGCTGTAAAGTTGGTTTTCTGCCAAGCCCGTAGGCGTGGCTGAATACGCTCCTACAGCCATGCTGCTACTCGCTATTTTGGTGCTTGTAGCCAACGTAGGAATGGCAGTTCCTGCATTGTAAATAAAGCCTTGACTTGAAATGCTTGCGCCATTTGTAGGCGTGCTTGAAGCACTGTTCATAGTCGCTTGACCTGCCAAGATATTCGTGAGAGTAGGCAATACTTCATAATTGAACTGCGCATTGCCCCACACGAAATTGGAGGTAGTACTGACAAGTCCTATGTTTTGCAAAGTCGCATGCAAGCCCGAAGGAGATACATCAGTAGCCGTCGTGATGCTTGTGTTATTGCCCGAAGCTATGCCTTGATTGAAAGGATAGTACATCGTCAAACCCGGACTGTTTGCGGCTACAGGCTTGTTCATACTTGCTTGTATCTGCGCTTGTGTGCGCGCTACACTCCAAATACGGAACTCGTCTAAGAGGGCATTGGGATAAGGGTCTGCGGGCCAGTTGCTTCTCCCAACATAGCAATTCGGAAGGCTTATATTCGGAACTACGCCTGTAAGGGTCGTACTTCCTACCTTCTGCCCATTGATATACATGGTCGCTGTATTGCCACTTACTGTCGCAGCTATATGCGCCCATTGATTGAGCTGAAGGGGTACAGAGGAAAGAACTGCCCCAATTACGGTTGCTCCATTATGAACTTGCAAATTAGGATAGCCATTTGATGCCTCTGAATAAGTAAGCAAAACATTGTTATTTGTCTGCCCTATACCAAAATCCATTATCCTACTATAGTTTCCAAAACTTCTCGGATACACCCAGCTTTCTACGGTAAAGTTCCCACCGCCAAAGTAATTGCCTGCGGGTACTTGTACAAAGTCATTTACCCCGTCCAAGTCTATTGCGTTGTTGGCATTAGCAGGGAGGATGGTAGAAACCCAGTTAGACGTGCCGCCTGTGAGGGCAAAATTGGTGAGTGCGCCTGTGTTGGCATTTGCCGTAGCATCTATAGCTGTATTGACGCTGCTATTGATGCCGCCCGAAATCCCCTGATTGAAGGGATAGTAGGCAACTAAGTTGGGCGCAACGGCAGAAACAGAGGTCTGCATATTTGCCACGATTTCTGCCTGAGAACGGGCTACATTCCAGACACGTATCTCGTCTAATTGACCTTTATAGACTTCTGCATAATCCCATCTTTTGCCTATATACCAGTCTGTGGTACTCGGTGGCAAAGGAAGCGTGCTTGCTACGGTGGAAACCAAAACGCCATTTATATAGAGTTTTAGGTTTACTTGGTCGTAGGTAGCCGCAACATGCTGCCACGCATTGAGCTGAATGGGAATAATGGGTGTATTTACCCAATTGTTCGCAGGGGTATAAAACCCTGCCCGTATGCCATTGCCTTCTTGATGAACCGTAAACCTTATCGTATTGTCGCTATAGCCATCGCCTATTAGCATAGGTACAGCAGCACCGCTAAAAGTTTGGCAATTAAACCAGCCTTCTAAGCTTATCTGATTTGCGGCAAACTTGTTGTTTATATTGGCAGAAGGAATGATGACAAAGTCGTTTACCCCGTCAAAATCCAAGACATTGTTGCCATTGCCTGCCGCAAAAGTCGCTGCACGTGAGACCCAGTTAGAGGTGCTGCCATTGAGTGCGAAATTATATTGAACAAGGTTATTTGTATTATAGTTATTCGTTGCCTCAAAAGCAAAATTGACAGAAGCATTATTGGCATTTGCTATTCCTTGGTCAAAAGGGAAATATGTTACTAAGCCCGCAGTATTAGCAGGAATAGGTGCGCCAAGGCTTGCTTGTATTTGTGCTTGTGTACGGGCTGTATTCCAAACACGCAACTCATCTATAGTCCCCGCCAAGTACTCGCCAAAGCCATAAGAAGCTCCTAAGCCCACTTGAAGATTAGTGTTATCAATGGCACCCGTTTTTGCCAATGTTCCCATAAGTACCCCGTTGACGTATATCTTCATATTTGCACCGTCATACACCCCTGCTATATGCGACCATTGATTGAGGGGGATAGCTTGAGAAGAAAAAACGTTACTGTAAGCTCCTCCACCACGTACATAAAAAACAGGAACCCCATTATCTACCCTTAATATCCAAGACCATTGAACTCCGCCTCCATTGTTACGCTTAGCAATAATCGTAGATGCGGCAACATTGGCACTTGGCTTTATCCACGACTCTAAGGTAATAGCACTGCCAAAGGTATTAAAAATAGCAGGAGGATATCCATCTACCCCATTAGTAAGATAGAAGTGGTCATTCACCCCGTCAAAGTCCAAAGCATTGCCCCAATTCGTACTATAGGGCGTAGTAAAGCTATCTACTGCCGTATAGCTGATGACGCTATTGGTATAAACATAGCCTTTGTAATAGTACTTTGTCCCTGCAAAGAGATTGGTAGCCGCAGTAGTGAAGGCTCCCGAAGTATTGCCACTTGATAGGGCTTTGCGCCCTGTGGTCAAGCTCACGCTCGCAGCAGTGCCAAATACTACCCCTTTCTCGATAAAATCGGGAACAGCCTGTGTATAAGTTGCACCCAAGACAGCAGTCGTGCCTGTGATACCTGCCTGCGTAGGCGTAGTTACCGAAGTGCTACGGGCTTCCCAGTTAGACGCAAGCCCTGTGAGGGTGAAGGTCTGCAAAACCCCATTATAGGCATTCGCACTTACGTCTGTACAAGCAGTAAGTCCTGTATTTGTGCCGCCGCCTACACCTTGGTCAAAAGGATAGTAAGCAACTAAACCTGCGCTATTGGCAGGGACACTTGTCATATTTGCCGCAATTTGCGCCTGTGTACGCGCCACATTCCACACCCGCAACTCATCTAAGGAGCCTGAATAGTATTGTCCTACATTGGGCTGCGCCCCTATATGAATGGGAATCACGTTGTTATCTATTGTGCCTGTGTAGTTTGCGCTGCCTACTTGTACGCCATTTACGTACAGCAACATCTGCGTACCATTGTAAACCCCTGCAATATGCGACCATTGTTTGAGGGGGGTAAGCTCGCGCGGAATCGTAACTCCTGCATAAGTCCCATTGAGTTTTGTATAAAATTCGATACTCGCAGCATTGTAGCGTAGCGCAAAAGAATATGCTCCGCCGTTATTGTCTTTTGAGATAATATGCCCTACAGAAGTGTATTCAGGATTTACCCAAGCTTCTATTGTCATCGCAGAGCCAAAGGTGTTCCACGCGCCTGTATTGTTCGGAATCGATATATAGTCATTTGCGCCGTCAAATTGCAAGACATTTCCATACGCAGGAGGGCTTGCATCTAAGCCGCCATTTGTAGGCGTAGTAAGCGTTCCTACTGTATTTCCATTTTGCGCCCCCCCTGCCGTTGCTGCTACGTCCGCCACACTTTGGTTTTGTCCGTTTGCAGCGATAGTTTCCATGTTGTAGTAGAGTTGTAAGCCCGGTTCATTGCCTGTGAGCGTGCGATTCATGTTTTCTTGTATCTGCTCTTGAGTGCGTACTAGATTCCAAATCCGAAACTCGTCCATTTTGGCATCTATAGGCGGTTCTCCCCAGTTAGAAGCTCCTACTCTGCAACTCGTTCGCACCACATTCGGAGGTGCTATCATTGCAGAATTGCTGCCGCCAAACTGCCCGTTAATGTAAATCGTAGCTGTAGTACCCGTCATGGTTACCGCAACATGCGCCCATTGATTGAGGGGTACAGACAGATAGCTGTCAAAGTAAGTAAAAGTGCCGCCCAAATAATGTGAGTAAAACCTTACCGTTCCATTAGATGGGTTGAAATGCACTAATACATTGTTGTTTGCCTGTCCATTACCAAAGTCAAAGAGGCGACCAGCAGGACCGTAAGAGCGTACATATACCCAGCCTTCTACGGTAAAATCTCCGTTGAAATACACGCCCGAAGGGGCTGCAATGTAGTCGGTCGAACTATAACCATTGAGGTTGATAGACTTGCCCATCTGGGCAAAAATGAGATTCGACTGGCACAATATGCCAAGTGTGAGCAGCAGGGAATAAGCCCAGAGCCGCTGCCAAGAAGGGAAGCCACTCGCGGAAGGCGGGCTGTTTTTTCCCTTCTCGAAAAGAATTGGTAAATGCTTTTTTTGCATAAAAATAAATAAAAATGAACTGTGAAAGACTTGCTTTTCTGTCGAAGTTGAAAGAAAGGTGGAAAACCAAAGTCTTGTATAGAAATGATGAGAGAACTCTGTGTTGGCTTTTAGAGTGGCTCACTTTTGAAAAGTGAGCCACTCTAAAAGCCTCTCTAAAAGCCTCTGCTACTCCAACTGCGAAGCGGACGCTTCAAGGAAAGAGGTACAAGCGGACGCTTGCACCAGCGGTGCTACGGAGAGCTTTTTTTTCATTATGTTGTATTATATTTGCGTGGTAGTATTTGGTCGAGTTGAATAATGCGCAAAGTAAGGCAAATATGAACCTACTTTCCAAAAAAAGGGTGGGACAAATGTTGGGACAAATTTTTTGGGGCAAAAAAAGGGCAAAATCTTGTCCCAAATTTGGGACAAATGTCAAAATTAGGGGAAATCGTCCCAAAAATGTGAAAATAATATTTCATTTATAGAAATAAGCCGTAATTTTGGGGCTTGCTTCGACTTAGGGATAGGAATTAAATAACTTAATACCCCCCTGCCCCCCTAAAAGGGGGTAAAGGCTTTCTCCCCCCTTCAGGGGGGCGGGGGGGCAAATACCTTTCACAAAAATTACGATAAAATTGTGAACTTATTTACGATTCAATCCTTAGGGACTTTGGGAATTGAAACCGTTTTTTTCTACCTGCTGTGAAAAATGCAAGGAATATTTACATCAAAGAATCATGTTACGATTAAAAAGGGAAAAATGTTATCGGCTATTATGCCTGTTATTGCTGCTGCTTGGCAGTGTTTCCTGCGGGAAAAAAGAGGTTACAGATTTAGGCAAGGCGTGGTTAAAGGCAGAGGCGTTTTTTAAACGCTTGCCGCTTGCGTCTCCCGACAGCAGCATAGCCATGATAGCAGCAGCAGACAGCCTAAAGGAGTCGAACGCTTTTGATGCTTTGGCAATAATGATTATCAACAATGCCCTATTAGCCACTTCGGGCGAAGGCTATTTGAAGTATATGCACTATCTTGAACCCAAAATAGCAGCAGATAAATATCGCCTGCGCGGGATGTTATACATTTTTTGGGGACAAAGAAACGCAGAAATGGCGCGCCCAGATTCGAGTTTTAGCCTGATGCGAGAGGGAATGGCATTGCTGCTCAAAAGTAGGGACAGCATGTCGATTTGTCAGGGCTATTTGCATATTGCCATGATGCGGCAGTGGGGAAATGGCAATGGGGGGCTGCCGATTGAAGCGAGTATTGAGGGCTTAAAATATCTGCCGAAATTGGAGGATTCTAAGCAAATGGGGCGGATATTGAGTTCGACTTTGGTGCGCAATTATAGTCGCATGAAACTGTACGCACCGGCACGCGCCTTGATTCACAAGAACCTGCGAACCAGTATTGAAGAGAAGGATACTGCGGCTGAGCTGTTTGCGACTATTCAATTAAGTTTGAACTTTGGCAAAATGCATGAAAAGGACAGTATGGTATGGGCAGCAGCAGAAGCTTCTCGTCTGTTTGCGGCTATGACAAGCACAAATGAGGATAAGTATAGCGATAATTTTTCGCTCAATATGGCGCAAATGTGGAAAGATGCTGGCTCGCCGGAGAAGGCTTTTGAATATTTGGCAATCATCGAAAAACGCGTGGGCGGGAAAGATAGCCTTACCTTGTCTGTTGTCTATAATGAACTCCTCATGTTCAAAGCAGGTACCTATATGGTGCAAGGCAATATGAACGAAGCGGAACGCTATTATCAGCGACTCTTGGCAAAGACAAATACGGCAGAACACACAAAAGGCGCGCTTTTTTTGAACGGGGTAATGGACAGCCTCGTAGTCATACAACTCAAAAAGAGCAAGCAAGACAAGCAGTTGTCCTATTTCTATCAGTCGCGGCAGGTGGCAGATTCGCTTGCGGCTTACAATAGTCAACAGGTGTGGTCAGAGATGAATATTCGCTACGAAACGGAGCAGAAAGAAGCCAAAATCGCTGCTTTGAGTTATGCCAACCTTCTCTGGCAGCTACAAGCAATTACAGCTCTCTTTATATTAGCGGTCTCTATTTGTATCGTGGCGTGGTACAGCTATCGCAATCGACAACGGCAGGCTTTGCTGCTCAAGGAGAATGAGCTATTGGAAAGTAAACAACTTTTGCAAACCTTAGACCTCTCAAACCAACAAAAACAGTTGGGAGATTTGACGGAGAATATTTTTTTCAAAAGCAAATTGATTCAGGAATTGGAGCAAAATATGCAGCAACTCAAAGCAACTGCGGCATTTGTGTCGCAGGAAGTGGTGAGCAAGAATGAAACTACGCTTAAGAATTTGCGGATATTGACCGAAAATGACTGGCAAACCTATTTGGCGCATATCGAAAAGGTGAATCCTACGCTTATTGAGCGCATGAATGTGCAGTTCAAACTTTCGCAAGCCGAATTTCGGCTGTTTTTGCTTATTCGACAAGGCTTGGAAAAGGAGGCTATTAGCAGCACTTTGGGGATTTCGGCAGAAGGGACGCGCAAAAGTTATTATCGCTTGCGCAAGAAATTGGAGCTGGACGATGATAAGGAGCTGGAGCAGTTTATTGTGGGGTTTTGAAGGTACGTTAATAGGGTGGCGCACCTTTCGAAGCTGCGCCACCCTCCTAACAACGAATTAACAGCCCTAATACGTAAAAATGTGTGTAATTTCGTGGCAATGAACCCAGCAAAAGCATTTGTACTAATCCCTCTCTCTTACCACCCATTTTTTCCACACATCTCCCAGTTGCACAAAATACAAGCCACTTGGCAAG
The DNA here is from genome assembly GCA_043751755.1 of Bacteroidota bacterium. Classification (GTDB taxonomy): domain Bacteria; phylum Bacteroidota; class Bacteroidia; order J057; family J057; genus JAAFHL01. Next base: position 13,668 of record JAYUZN010000235.1, read on the forward strand.
TCAAAATGCAAAGTTTGGGAAGCTATATAACCCTTTTCTGCCACTTTTTTCCCATTTATATCCCAAATAGCAATCGTAGCAGAAGGCATATTTTGGGGCAACATAAGCTGCATTTCGCCTGAAGAAGGGTTCGGAAAAATAGCCCACTCCTTTTCAACTAATTGATTATCAATAGCTACACCCAGACAAAGTGAGTCTGGAAAAATATTCCTTGCACAAAAACGGGTTTTTATCGCTACTGTATGAATGCCTCCAAACAAAGCCGTATCTGCATCTAAATACACATTTGCCGCATCTATCAAAGTCATATTCGCATAGTTGCTATACAATTCCTCAAAAAACAACTTATCCGCCTCCTCCTTTCCTATGTCGCTCCGAATCTGCATCAAAGTCGAAGCCCATATTTCTCCCACAGGGTAAATTCCGCCACCCATGGGATAAACATTGGTCGTAGCAGCCGTTCTGCCCGCCCAAAAAGGGTTGTGTCCGTCCCAATTAAAAATATCTGCCCAATGATAAGGCGCAATATCCTGTGAGCGACTTGCCGCAATATAGTCCCCAATTCCCTCGTCCAAGCCTCTGCGTTCTGTACCTGTGAGCGTGTTCGGCGAGCCACTATACGACAAACCATGCCCATATTCATGCACAATCACGTCCATATCTTCGGCATCATCTACGCCACCCTGCCCAAAACCGAGATAAGAATTGACTCCATTTGGCACAAAATGCGAATTGTCGCTGCTCCCATAGCCATGTGGGTCGGCACGAATGGCAGCATTATACAAATTATCAAAGCCCAAATACTGTACATAACGCTGCACACTATCTATATGATAATACACCATCACATCTTCAAAACCGCCTCTATTTCGATGAAAAAAAAAATCCCCATTTGCCGAAGTTACAGGAATAGAATCATTTGCTGCAATATCTTCGATTTTAACATAGCTTCCTTCTAAGGAAAAAAGATGAGAAGTGGCATTATAAGTTATATTTTTGAGCAAAACAGTATCTGTAACTAAATCAAAAACAGGCGAATAGGCATCAGAATTGTCTTGATAAATGGCAGCATATACAGATTGAGAACTTGTTATCGGGTCAGGATTGAAAACAGCCCCCCTCCCCGTTGTGTCGCCTTCTGTATGCCGAAAATAGGCAACTCTATCCGTTTTTCTCAACAATTTGCCCGTTGCAGCCTCTATGAGCCACTCAAAACTTTGGGAAGGGTTTGTAGAAAAAGAGATAACCTTATAAATCGGCGTTAAAACCTCATTTTCCCACAAAAGATTTTGGGAAATTTGCACTTCTGTAAACTGCGGATTTGCGGCTTTTAAGGGATTTACTGCCTCATTTTCGGTCAACATAAAAGCCATTTCTTTTCCTACAGGAATCTCTTTGAGATTATTCAACAAAGAAATGATTTGGTGCTGACGGTTTATATTGGCTTTTATTCCTGCATTGTAAACAGGAATATTTTTATACAATTCATTGAATTGCAGGTGATTGCCCCCAAGACTTTTCTTTTCATTCTCTAATTCCAAAGACATATCTCCTTTTTGCAAAAAAGGAAATTGCTTCTCTAAGGCTTTGATGACCTCTTCTTGCGTGTAATTTTCCACAAGAGAAATGCGTACCTTTTGGTAGGTGTCCGTTTCGCGCTGCGCAAAGGCAGTAAGGCAGCACAAGAGAAAAGCGAGGGAAAGTAATTGTTTCATGTTATTTATATTTTGGGGGTAAATATACGAAGAAATCTTAGCTTTTGATACACATCGAAAAATCCCACATAAGGTGATACAAATCTATTGGGTTATTTTCTTTGTCTATGTGTTGAGAAATATAGGATTTGTCAAAATTGGGGATTTCTTTTTCAATGAAAGGGTATTTATATATCCCGTAATGTACTTTGTAATATTCTCATATTGATTTTTATAAATATTAGTCGTTTGCCCTACAAAGATACAGCTTGTTTTGCGAATGATAAAACAAACAGGCTTTATTTTGCAAAAAACGCAAAATAAAGCCTGCAATTTAGCGAAAAAACCTATTCCACCCCCACCACATTATCATCAGAATCCCTATCAATCAACTTATTATACACATCAATCCCTGCCTTTTTCGGTTCTTCTGCCACAATTACCTCAAAGGTATTTTTGCCATTTTTGACCTTGTATTTTTGGAGAAAAAGTTGCTTTTCGGCATATTTTTCGCCTGCGCCAAGAACGCCAATATCCACATAATCATTCATTTGTAGTGGACTTTCTTTGCCCAAACTATCTGCCAAAAACTTATTTGCCATGACTTCAATCGTAACTTTATACCTGCCATTTGGCAGCTTTTCGGACTTGGCAGAAGTCGCACGATTGTCGTACAAAGTTATCGTTTCAAACATATCTTTGTACAAATATTGCAAAGAATCCGGCGTATAACGTTTCAACGTGTCGAGAAAAGCAAGGGAATTTGTGTAAGGATTTGCGTGATATTGATTGCCTATTGCGAACTTTTGCAGGGCTTTGTTCAGGTTTTCTTCGCCCCAATAATCTTGCAACGCATAAAAAACCACCGAGCCTTTGCGATAATGAATGTAATCCTGCCGCGAACATTTGTACAAAGGATTTTCGTAATCTTGTTCCGTTCTGCGGCGGCGCAAATAGTTATCTAATTCAAAATGAAGGAATTTGCGCATTTTATCCGCCCCATATTTGTGCTTCATTATCATCAAAGACGTGTATTGCGCCATGCTTTCGCAGAGCATATCGCCGCCTTTTTGCGCAGAAGGCGTAATTTGATGCCCCCACCATTGATGCGCAATTTCATGTGCCGTTACGTAATAAATGTAGTCAATATTGGTAGAATCGCGCAAATCGGCGATGAAACCGATGCCTTCAGAATAGGGAATCGTGTTGGGAAAACTCTGCGCAAAAGTCTGATAGCGTGGAAATTCAATGATGCGCGCCTGACGATATTGATAAGGGGTGAAATTCTTTGCCCCATAGTCAAGCGCGTCTTTCATGCCTTGCATCATTCTGTCCAAATTGTACTCATGCCCTTTGTGATAGTAAATTTCGAGGTTTATGCCGTTCCATTTCTCTTTTTTTGACTCATATTTGGCACTCAAAACGGAATAAAAGTTCTTGATAGGTGCGTCCATTTTGTAGGAAAAATGCTTCCTTCCGCCTGCTTCCCATTCTTTTTCCAAATAACCCGGCGCAAGGGCTGTTTCGTCTTTTTCGGTATGAATAACGGTTTCTAACATTATCCAATCTGCATCAGAGCCGAGATAGCATATATTCAAACCTTCCTGCGATTCGGGATTCGGCAGCTCTTTTTTCTTAGG
>JAYUZN010000236.1:0-1773 GCA_043751755.1 Bacteroidota bacterium
TTACGCATGGAGAGTAGGAGGAGTCTTAGCAGGAGGCGCAAATTCAAATACCTATATGCAAATGGTTACGACTGCTGCTAATAACAAAGTGGTAAGTGTGGACGCAACCTATCCGAATGGTTGTACCAGAACTTCTGCCAATAAAACGGTGAAGTTGGTAACATCGGGTTGTGTGCCGAGACTTGGCTCGGACAAAGATGAGGCTGATGAAGTCATCTCTTTGGAGGCATTATCGGTAGTTGCCTATCCGAATCCTGCCGAAAACTTGTTGAATGTGGAGTTTTATGACTCACAAGCGACGCAAGGAGAAATCCGTTTGTACAATGCTTTGGGGCAAATGGTGTTTTCGCAAAAAGTAGCGATTTCTGCTGAAAAAGCAAATATAGAAATAAGGTTAACTTCGTTTGCAGCAGGGGTATATTCCTTAGTATTGCAGACCGAAGATAGCGAGAAAGTGTTAAAAGTTGTAAAAAGGTAGCAAAGGTTATTTAACCTACATAGCCCACTTCGAAGCGATTTCGGGGTGGGTTTTTTGGGTCACGCAGATTTTCGCAGATTTAACCGCAGATTTTCACAGATATTTTTAATCTGCGTGAAATCTGCGTCCTTATCTGCGAAAATCTGCGTGAAACCAATCCTCAATAGCTCCACAAATGATGCTCAAATTCCATCATTTGCTCCTTACGATATTGCGCCTCTTCCAAGGAATTTACCCCAAAGTTGATGTTAGACACATTTATAACGTAGCTATTGAACAGTCGAAGCTCAAAAATCTCCCGCAACGAGCGATATTCCGCATCATTGAACTTGTTTTTCCACTGCGTTTGTTCCAATCTTTCCATTACCTCGCTGTATTTGAAGGTGCAAACCGCCCTATCCCGCAATACGCCCCCCGGATCCACAAAATACAGTTGTATATACTGAATGTCATACACCATATCTGACCTGTTTTTGTCAAAAATACGGTCTTCTACAAAGATAAAATAGTTTTCCATAGGGGCATATTCATCGCCTGCACCCAACACAATCGGGGCAGAAGAAGACGGGCTTGCCACCTCCTCCTCTACTGGAAAATCCTCCCATACCGTAGAACTTGCCTCTTCTGTAGGCGTTTCTCCTTCGCCATAAGGGTCTTCTATTTCTTCTGTAGGAGCCGATTCTTTCTTGTCACCTCTTGCTTCGGCAAGAATCGCCATCACCTGCGAATAGTCTAAGGATTTGTCCAAAGTATCGGAATTGTAGCCCACAAAATCGCCCCTTTTGAGTCCTTCCATAAGGGCTACTACGATGCCTTTTTTGTCCATCGCTGTATAGTGCTGATTGTACAAAGGACTTTCTTTCATCACCAAAGGCTGATTGACCTTTTCGGTAAGGTCGATTTTATTGACGACTTTTCTGCGCCAAAAATGGTCTTCTGTTCTCGGAGCAAATTGCGCCATGAGTACGTGAAGGTTGAGCAATAAAAAAATACTTGCAATACAATATTTCATAAATGTGCTTGTAAAAAAAATGAATGTTGAGGAATGACAATAGCTATTGTGTCAAGCACATAATGCAGAGGTAGGAAAAAAGATACAAAGTGTATGAATATTTCACGCAGATTGCCGCAGATTAGGAACACGAAAAGAATAAAATCATCATTAACCACTAAGGCACAAAGGAAACTAAGAAAGAAAATGTGTAGCTTAGATGCCTTCTTTTACGCTATTGCTTCGTGTTTCTTCGTGCCTTAGTGGTAAGAAAAATGACAAGTTATTTTTTACTCGTTCCTTA
>JAYUZN010000237.1:0-7337 GCA_043751755.1 Bacteroidota bacterium
CCTCCTTTCTTGAAGCGTCCGCTTCGAGGATGGAAGCGGACGCTTCAAGAAGCTGCCACAAGCGGACGCTTGCGGCAGCTATCCCGATAATTTAACCCCGTTTATTTTATAAGTACCACTTAGCAGTCATTTTCCATTTTTTATTTCTCATTTTCCATTTCTCCATTTCTCCATGCGTTTTCTCTTCTTTTTCATCTATTTTTTAGGGCTAATGGCTCACATTCAAGCACAAGCTATCTATGGGCGTTTGGAAGATATGGAAAAAAAACCTATCGAAAACGCGTGGGTTTCCATTTTTTCGCATCAAAAAATGATAGAACGGGCAAGAACTGATGATATGGGATTTTTTCGCTTTCATGTCGCAAAAACAGGCTTGTATGACGTGCTAATTCAAGTAGGTGGCGAAAGTCGTATGATAGAACGGGTAAATATTATGGCAGAAAGACCGTTGGAACTGAACGCCGATTTTGTGCGCGAATACCCGAATTTGCAAACGCCTACCATTGCAGATGTGGGTTTAGACTTAAATTTGTATGATTGGTGGGACTTGCCAGCAACCGATGGCTTTGATTTTCCGTTTGAATCAGGAGAAGCAATGGGCTACTATGTGGCGCGCTCTTTTGGCACAGATGAGCATCTCGGCGAGGACTGGAATGGCGGCAAAGGAGATGAAGATTTGGGAACGCCTATTTATAGCGTAGCAGATGGTTTGGTGGTTTTTGCAGGTTTTGGAGGGGCAGGTTGGGGAAATGTGATTCGCATTATCCACAATACAGGCACATCTACGCAGGTAGAGCTTACCGAATCGGTCTATGCACATTTGCAAAATATGGACATTCACGAAGGCGATTTGTTGGTGCGGGGACAAAAAATAGGCACTATGGGAAATGCAAATGGGAAATATAAAGCGCATTTGCACTTTGAACTGCGCAGCCGCCCTGCCATGCCTTTGGGCGGAGGCTATGGCTCAACAGAGGGTTTTTTTGTACCTACGGAATATATTGCCAATCATAGACCTGTTTTTAAATGAAGCTACAAGTTTTTTTTGAAAGAACGGCAAATAATTCGTAATTTTGGACACATTTTGCGGGTAAAAAAAAATATCCGCAATTTGTCAATATTTTTAATACTCAATTCATTTTTCATTCATTTATTTTTCATGAAAAAGTTATTACTTTCCTTGTTTTTATGTCTTGCTGTGGCTGGAATGGTGAGTGCGCAAAGCACTGCTTGTGTACCTAACCCCGCAAATACGGCTGTGGGCTTGTATCCTAAAGACTCATTGCCAAATGGCAATGTGGGACAGGCATATAATGAAGTGATTGACTTCGTTATGCCCTTGGACACTATGGTGGATTTAGGTCCTCCATTCGGCATTCAACAAGCCTATTTTTGTACCTTCAAATTGGTAAGCTCTGCCAATCTGCCTACGGGAATGAACTACTATTGTAGCGGAACCTTAGACCCCAATGATGCAAGTATGCACACTTGGAAAGTGAACCATACGCCAGGCGTGATTAACAGAGGTTGTGTAAGATTGATAGGAACTCCTGAAAATTGCTTGCCTGACTCTTCTAATGATTCCTTAGAATTGCAAATCTTGATTACGGTGAGTTTTACACAACCTACAGCGGGCAATAACTATGGTTGTACGCCTATAGGAGGGCTTCCTGCGACTTTGACCACACAACATTTCAAAATCAAATGGACGATTGGGAATTGCATTATCGCTATCGAAAACGTTTCTGCGGAGTCTATGAACTTCAAATTAGCGCCAAATCCTACTACTTCGGACTTCCATATTTCATTGGATATGCAAGCGAATGAAAACCTAAATATCGTTGTTTGCGATATGATGGGCAGAGAAGTGCGCACAGTTGTAAATGAAAAGGTGAATCAAGGCTCGCACACTTTCAATGTAAATACAGACGATTTGACTCCCGGCATTTATTTTGTAAAAGCGAATGTTGGCAATACAAGAGCTATTACCCAAAAATTAATCATCAATCATTAATTTTTAGGATATTATCTACCGCAAACTATATCCCTTTTATACTAAATCGTATAAAAGGGATATTTTTCTTTGCAAAAAATAGGAAAAATTGTAATTTTTTCTTTCCCAAAAGTTCGTACCTTTGTCTATTGATACTGATTTGTCCCACTTCCGAAACTTTATTTATAGTATATTATGTATGTATATGGTCCTTATATGCTTGTACAAGCGGCTGTAACTGTGCTTACAGATTTGGGTTATGTCATTAGAATTACGCCTACTACTATGTCTATGGACAAAATAGAGGCCCCCATTTACAATATAATGGAGGTAATTCGTATGTATAGAACCTTAAATGACACTCGGCATGAGGTCAATCTCGAAGTAGTTTCCTAATATTAGGCAAGGGTTGTTAGTGCTTCGCAAATAGCATCTAGGCTTTCGTAATCCAAATTTCCGTCTATATCCAATGCTTCTTCTCGAAACGAAAATCCCCAAGGTTTGTTTTCTGCCTCATTCAACCTGATAGAAAAGCTATCTAACTGCGAGAAATGCAAAAAAAGATGCGGAAAAAAGGCTTCATATTTCAGATAATCCTTATCTGAAGCTACGTGTATCTCTACTTTTGAGTCCTGATGATGCGCTTGTAGGCTCGCAATCAGTGCGGCTAACTCTGCATGTTCAATATTTTCCCTTGCCTGCACAATGAAAGGAACAGGGGGCAAAAAGGAAAATCCTTGCCAATCAGCCTGCGGAATTTCGATATAATGGTAGGGAAAAGTGCCATGAATGGCTTGCAAGGCTGCAATAGAAGCCTCATTTACTTCCAAAACAGATTTTATACCTGAAAGCCAAGCCGTTATTTCGCGAATTTGCTGGGCAGTAAGTGTTCGTTTGTTGTCTGCCAACAGGCTAAAACTTATAAACGGAAAGCCCATTGCCGCACAATAGCGTGCGTCTTGAAGGTGAGTTATATGTGCTATTTTTATAACCATAAGGAGTTGAAAGTTGAAAATTGGTAGGCTTGTAGGGTGGCACACCTTTCAAAGGTGCGCCACCCTATTAAACGCAATTCGGACAGTGAGCGAAGTCGAACGATATGTGAACCCAAGCTATAAAACAAGCCGACTTCCACAAATACGCATTTGCAGAAATCGGCTTGCTCATCTATGCCTCAAATTACCGAATAACCGTTATTGTTCCTGTTTTTTGTACCTCACGTTCATTCCCCTCATCTACAACAGAGCATTTAAGGTTATACATATACACGCCTTCTGGTGCATTTTGTCCTTTTATTTTGCCGTCCCAACTATCCGTAGGATTCGTATAAGTGGCTATTTTGCTGCCGTCTCTGTTTATAATGGTCAATTCAAAAGTCGTTCCAAAAGGACAATTCGAGCTTACAAAGAACAGATTATTGAAATCATCACCGTTATTCGGCGTAAAAGCACTTGGCACATACACCTGACAAGTTATGCAATTCAGCATTTCAGCACGCATTTCGTCCGAAACATTGCAGCCGTCTTGAATCACGTCTATTCGATAGGTGCCTGTTGTTGTTATAAGCAGGGCAGTATCTCTTAGCCCTGTACTCCAATTGTAATGAGAATTGTTTGGGACATTAGGGACGAGAATCAGCGAATCGCCATAACACAAGGTTTTGTCTTCGCCCAAATCAAAACTCAACAAGGGACTTGACAATAACACAATGGTATCTCTGCCTACACAGCCTGCTGCGTCCTTTAATTCTACGGAATAAATGCCGGGAGAATTGGTATAATATTGCAAATAATGCGAACCATCTTGCCACGTAGCATCTACGCCCGAAATCTCTGCGCCAAGTCGCAAGGTTTCATCAGGGCAAATAATTTTGTCTGCACCCAAATAAATGATAGGCGATTTTCCCATAAAAATATGAACGCTATCAGATGCCTTACACCCTTGATTATCAACGGCTACATAATAAAAACCTGTGATTGCAACAGTATAAGTGTCATTTGTACTGCCATCTTGCCACAAGTGTGTAGCATTCGGATAGTTGCCTGTATTTAATACAATCGGGTCAGAGTCGCAAAGCAACAAATCAGGTCCCAAGTCAAAAATAGGCGTTACACTCAATACCAACGTAACCGTATCGCGGTCTATACAGCCTTTATTATTGACCGTTACATAATATTGTCCAGAATTGACTACGTTATAAGTACTTGCAATGCTTGCATCTTGCCACAAATACGTGGCACTCGGATAATTTCCAGCATTGAGCAGCACATTTCCTGTACCATCACAATACAAAGAATCTCTGCCCAAATCGACCGTAGGCGTAACCGAAAATACCAAAGAAATCGTGTCGCCATCTATACAGCCATTGTTATTGACCACCACAGAATACGTAGCATCTGCCGTAGCATTGAAGGTCGAAGCCGCACTATTGTCTTGCCAAGTATAAGTTGCGCCTGCATAAGTCCCTGCATCTAAGAGCAAATTTGCCGTTCCATCACAGAAAAGCCTATCAGGTCCGAAGTTTACCGTTGGCGTAGTAGAAAGCGTGAGATTCGTGGTGTCTGTATGTACACATCCATTGTTATCTATCGTTAAAATATAGGTTCCACTTGTCGTAACATTATAGCTATGCGCAGTAGAATTGTCTTGCCAAGTATAAACCATATTGGCAGGATTGGGCAAAACAGTAGGATTTAACACCAAAGGATTTTGGTCGCAATGCAAACCATCGGGCGGCAGTTGGAAATTGGGCGTGGTACTGACCGTAATCGTAACCGTATCTTTGCCCAAATTGGTCTCTATATAATACGTAGTCGTATTCAAGGGATTGACGGTTATCGTACCCAAATTGCTAAAAGGCACAGGATTTATGCTCGTTGTCCATGAATAAGTCGTGCCGCAAGCCGTCATCGTGATAGGCGTAGGCTGGCAAAGGGTAGTGTCATCTGTATCCACAAAGCCATTCGCAATATAATGGGCGATAACCGTAATAGAGGTGTCGAGAAAAACGCCAATGCTATCCGAGTTCGCATTCGGTCCCAAAGTATCCGTTAGCACTTCCCAATAGTCAAAGGTATAGCAGCCCGTAGGCGTTTGCTGGAAGGACACATTTACTCCGCCAAAATAATCGCCTGTATAGGGAAGGGGAGGCGTAATTGTATTCACTTGAATCGTTCCTGCACCTGCTGGCACTACTTGAACGGTTACAGGAAAAGGTCCCGTTACTTGGTAGCAATCAATTATTCCACTATCTAACAATGCGCACCTTTGCTGCATAAAAACGCGCATAGAATCCAAGTGTTCATTCCATTGCCCTAATGAGCCACCCCATCTGGCAATTTGCTGTGGCATTTCGGGCAGCATCACATCTACCATTCCTTGCAAATGTGCCAACATAGTATCGCAGCTAAACGCCGTATTGCTCAAATCTGCATAACGATTTATATACAGGTCTTTGAAAATCTGGTTTGCCCAAAGTGCATTGAAAATCTGCACATGCCCCACATTTGGGCTGGAATTTTGAAATTGGTCTTCCACATCACAAGGGTCTGCCGTAGCCGTTACATCATCTACGCCCGTATAATTCCACGCACCCTGCCCCAAATTAAAGGTATTATCCATGTCCCACAAGGCATATTTCCATTTCACTTTTGGGGTATTTGGCGTATTTTTATTGCCCCTCCACCACATAGTATTCCAATTCAGCCAGTCGGTATTGACAGTATAGGTGTTTAGAATAAAATAATCTATCAAACTCATCACATCAAACTGCGCAGCAGCATTGTTGTAATTGCTTTGAATAGCCATGTTATTGCCCGTAATATAATTAAATATATTTACCCAACCCGTATCTGTGCCATTTTCGATAGTCAAACCGCCCCAATATTTGAGAATATCCACATTTTGGTCGCCTTGATTGTAATAATAATCCGTATAATCTGAATCTACCCTATCCCGCATTTCATACAAGCCCCAATATTGCCCATTTATATACAACACACAAGACTGATATCTGCGTGTATCCATATTTAAGCCATATTTTTCGGTCAAAGTCTGGTTATATCCATCTCTCAAATGCGTACTCAAAGCCCCGACTTGGTCGTATGCACCCGTATAATTATCCGAGCCAGCCGCCTTGATGATGAGTACATCATACTTATCGCGTGGCGTATTTGCAAAAAGCTGTACAGGAATGTTATTCGCATAACCATATTCATCTTGCGTATGAAAACGGATTCCTTTTTGCGGAAAAGCCCAAGAATCATTGCCATGTCTCCGCATTTCGCCATCACCCTCATGCTGAAAAACATGGGCAGGTGTGCCATCATACAGTTCAAAAGTGCTTTGAATATCTTGCGAATTGTTGAACAAAGTAGTTGCATAAGCCCCTCCTACCGAAATGACAGGAAGGGTATGATTTTCATTTATAAAATAGGTATTATTTTCGGCAAAACTGGGCGCAAAATTCGTAGCAGGGCGGAAGGTTCTAGCACGAATGAGGGTAGTCGCTGCCACATTTATCGCTCCTGCATACAAAGTAGAACCCGTACCCGGCAAAGTGCCATCTGTTGTATAACGAATTTCTGCCAAAGGGTCAGAGCAAGTAAGGGTTACATTTTGGGCAGCAGGATAAAAGCCCGGCGCAAGCCCAAACACCGGTTTTGGCACATAATCGTCAAAAACGCCCGTATTCGTGGCATTTGGCGTAGGCGGAGTAGCTACCCCCCAAGTAGCTGCCCCGTCTGTGAGCCTTGCGCGCGCATGATTGCGGCGTGTAGGATTCAATAGGACTTGGTCTATTATAATGCCCGTAGGGTCAGCTATGACAATATCTTCCAAACTTGTCTGCGTAAGTTTGAAATTGGTATGATATTCTCCACTAATCAGCCCATCTAAACTTGAGGCAAAAAAGATAAGATAGCCGCCCGGATTGATATTTGCGCCCGCAGGAATTACCCATTTCATCGGCGTAGTAGCATCATCAGAGAGGTAATAGCCCGAAAGATTTACGGCTGCGCCCCCTGCATTGTACAATTCTATCCAGTCTTCAAAATTGCCATTGGCATCAGCATAGTTCGTGCTGTTGGAGCAAGAGTATTCGTTGATTACAATTTGTGCCTGTGTAAAGAAAGAAAAGAGGAGACAAATGGTAAATACAGTGAGTTTTTGTAATTTTTGCATATAAGAAATAATTGCTAAACGGAATAACGGCGCAAGTTATACAAATATGCCCTTACCTGCCAAAAAAAAGGAATGAATCGCCAAAAATAGTGTTTGAACGGACAGTAGTTGTACGGTTTTTCAAACCATACCCAAATAGGGTGGCGCACCTTTCAAAGGTGCG
>JAYUZN010000238.1:0-4032 GCA_043751755.1 Bacteroidota bacterium
CCTCCTTTCTTGAAGCGTCCGCTTCGAGGATGGAAGCGGACGCTTCAAGAAGCTGCCACAAGCGGACGCTTGCGGCAGCTATCCCGATAATTTAACCCCATTTATTTTATAAGAACCACTTAACTAAATGGTCAAGTTATTTATTTTTCAATCCTTAACATAAAAAACTAAGCATTTGAAATAAATTCTGAATCCAAAAAATAGCTTTTAGCGCGTATTTCCACATTGAACTTGATGCTGGTTTTAAGGTTAAACTATTGTTATTCAAATCTATATCTAAACTTATTTTTTGCAAGGGGTCAATTTGGGCAGATACTATGTTGGAATTGCCCGAAAATTCAAAGGTTTTTAGCCCTTCTTCTCCCGACCATTTTACCGTTTGCGTAGTGTTATCTTCAAAAATTACCAAGATTTCGACAGGAAAAACCCAGTCGCCATTGCGAGAAACGACCACTTTTGAAAGCATCTTAGTTGCGCCTGTGCCGTCTTTGTAAGAAAAACCCTGCACATTTCCGCCAAATACGCCTTGCATAGCAGGCAAAACCTCGTTAGAAATGCTTTGCACAGAATAGTCTAATACAACTGCGTCATAAATGCTTTTTTGGAATAAATTTACCACATTTTGGGCAAAAATAGTATCTTTTTCTGTTGCCATTTTCTCCTTTAACACTGCTACAAAGTCGCCTCCTCTTGGGTGTTTAAATTTCCATCTTTCAAAATAAGTTTGAATCAGCTCGTCCATTTTCGCTGTCCCGAGAAGTTGCTCAATCGTGCGCAAAGTAGTAGCGGTTTTGCTGTAAATCAAGGGTTTAAAATTGGAATTTGAAAACATCCAGCCGGGTCTTGCAGGCGCACCCTCACGCGGGTTTTGCATATTTGTATATTCTGTACGCGTCAATTCCCGATTGTCCAAACGAAACCCCCAAATGTTTATAAGAGCATGTTTGTAGCCAAATTGCGCATCAATGATTCTATCTTCAAAATAGGTAACAAAGCCCTCATCTAACCAAGGCTCTTCTTTTTCATTAGAAGCAAGCATTTCCATAAAATATTGATGCGCAAACTCGTGAACCACAAGCGATTCCATCAAATGCACATTTTGAGGTTCGCCATAAAAAGTGCCTGTTGTTACCAAAGTCGGATATTCCATCAAGCCCGAACGAAGCCCATGAAAAGGCGGGTCTATAATGGTAATGCTCGGATAAGGGTATTTTCCTACGTGTTTTTCCAAATATTCGAGGGCAAATTTCACAGAGGAAATATATCTTTCTCCCAAATAGGCATGTTCAGGCGGAATGAGCAAGCGAATATAGACGTTTTTCCACCTGCCTTCTTGCACTTCAAAATCGGGATAAATAGACCAAGCAAAATCAATCATATCTTCTGCATGAAAATGGCGAGTAGTCGTGCCATTTGCATTCTTTTTTTCTTCGACCAAACAGCCCGAAGCTCCCATTACAAACTTATTTGCTGCTGTAATTTCTACGTCATAATTCCCAAAATCCGCATAAAATTCATTATGGCGATTGAATTGATGGCAATTCCAGTCCCATTTTCCTGCGGTATTTTGCTCAAAAACGCCTAACTGCGGAAACCAATGACAAAGCAAATAAAAGTCCTTGTTATAGCCTGCTCTTGCAATGGTTTTCGGAATTTTTGCCTGCCATGTCAAGTCAAAAGTTACGGTTTCTCCTGCCAAAATAGGCTGCAAAAGCGGAACTTCTAATACGGATTCGTCTCCCAAATTGCCATCATCTAATTGAATATAATGCTTTTTCTCGCTTAAATCTACGCCTTTACAAGCGATTTTCTGTACTTCTATCCAGCCCCAATCCTCCGCTTTTCGGTCTGTAAAACTCTGCCCAAAAATATTTTCTGCCCCCTTCAAAAAAGTAGATTCTGTATTTTTGAAGGAATTAAAGTACATATAAAAGCGCAACACACTAATAGGCTCAGGGGAATGATTGGTGAATTGTACGCTTTGCGTAGCAGCTATTTTTTTTCCAGCCTCATCAAGGGTTAATTTTATATTATAATTGGCATTTCTGGCACTCAACACCTGCGAAATGCCAGCATTATTGCATTGGGAAATCCCGCTATAAGATGCGAAAAGTAGCCAAAAGATGAAAAGGAAAGTTTTATGAGCCATAGAGAATTGGTAACTATTGAAGTACTTCCGCAAAAGTAGGGAAAAAATAGCTAAGGAACACGAAAAGAATAACCTTATAATTTACCACTAAGGCACAAAGGAAACTAAGAAAGAAAAAGTGTGGCTTAGATGCCTTCTTTTACCCTATTGCTTCGTGCTTCTTCGTGCCTTAGTGGTGAGAAAAATAGCAGGTTATTTCCTGAGAAATCTCTCATCTGTGAAAATCTGTGTTAATCTGGGGTGATTTTTACTGAATAATCCCCCAAAAAAGCCCGTAAAACTTTCGTCCTACGGGCTACTTTTTTTCCTGAAAAAAATGCTTATTCCTTCACAAAACGGGTATTTGCTACCGTTCCATTGTCTGCATTTTTGACCATAATAATATACGTTCCTTTTGCCAATTCTGCCACATCAAGCGTCAGTACCGTATTTCCGCCTTTGAGGTCGGCTTTGTGAACAGACACCAATTTGCCAATCGCATCATAGATTTCTACCTTGTGTTTGCCGCCTTGTGGCTGCGTAATAGAAATATTTAACACGTCTTTGGCAGGATTTGGGAACAAACTGACGACCGTATTCAAATCGTTATTTACCTGAACTTCTATGCTCGTAGGATAGATGCGCGAAGTCCCGTCAATGTCGATTTGTTTCAAACGATAATAGGTTTTATCTGCAAAATCCAAGTCTTTGGAAGTGTAGGACAATGGCGTGTTAGAAATGCCATTTGGAGCTTGGGTAGGCACTGTTGCGATTTCTTCAAAAGCAATGTTATCCAAGCTGTGCATCAATACAAAAGATTGGTTATTCATTTCTTTCGTAGTTGTCCACTCCAAGATGTTTTCATTGCCGCTATTGTAGCCTGTGAAACTGAGCAATTCTACAGGGAAAGCCCCTGCATTACCCGTTCCACCTCCACCACCACCACCAGAGAACCGCTCAACAGTGTATTCTGCTACGTGGTCTGTGCCAAATGTGCTATATGCCCAAGTCGAAGTAGAGGCTGTTCCGCTATTGAGATACTGCCAATACCCTGTACCATTGTAGGCAAAAGGACTTGCTACAGGCACGCCTGAATGTAATACAGCAGGGTCAGGATTGTAAGTAGGCGTACCTCCTACGCCATTATTTATTTTGTAGAAAGCCATTTGCGTAGGGCTTGAGCTTACATACGGAGACACTGCATTTACCGCATTGAAGTCCGCAGTAGTGAAATAGAACTTCACATTTAGGTCATTCACAGGTTGTGTTACAGGTGTTGCTTCCCAGTAGCGACCCATCAAATACCAGTTTACGCCCATGCTCACATAAGGCGTAGAAGCATTTGTCAAGCTGTATGCTCCGATACCTGCCACTTTTACGGAGAAACCAGGGTCACCTACGTGTCCTATTGCATTTCCGCCAAGGTTTGCATTTTGAATAGACAAAATCAAATAGTCATCACAATAGTTCGTGGGCGTACCCGCATTGTCATAGTAATGTGTCCAATTGAAAACGTCCGTATTTTCGTAATCTGCTACCCAAGGCGTGCTTGAAATCACAGGCGGAGCTAAAGTAGTCGTATAACCGCCTACCGTAATATCCACATTATCCGCAGCTGCTGCACAAGGGCCAGAGCCGTCAGGGTCATTTGTGGTCAAAGTCAAGGTAAGGGTTGAGCCTATCTCGCTGCTATTGGGTGTGTAAGTTCCTGAAGGATTGCTGAGACTTGAGAACGAACCTGCATAAGTCCCTGACCATGTTGTAGCACTTGCACTTCCGCCCATTGCCCCTGTTAAAGTGAGCGTGCCAAGTCCACAAGTACTGATGTCTGCTCCTGCATTTACGGTAGCAGGTGCATTGATAGAAAGGTGAACCGTATCTGCTGCGACAGGACAAGCCCCTGT
>JAYUZN010000239.1:0-1585 GCA_043751755.1 Bacteroidota bacterium
AAAAGACATTCCTTATCAGCTTTTGGCTACTTGCAAAGGGGCTGATTTAGTGGGAATTAGCTATGAACAACTGCTGCCTTACGTGCAGCCTGAAGGCAGAGCTTTTTGTGTCATTGCAGCTGATTTTGTCTCTACTTCTGACGGAACGGGCGTTGTGCATATCGCCCCTACTTTTGGCGCAGATGACTTTCGGGCATCAAAACAGCAAAATATAGCCGCTATGTTGGTCAAAGATGAGGAAGGAAAAGACATGCCTTTGGTGGACAAACAAGGGCGTTTTGTGGCGCAAGTTTCGGATTTTGCGGGCGAATATGTGAAGGAAGCCTACCTTTCTGCCGAAGAAAAAAAGACAGAAACAGAAAAACTCAAAGCAGCAAATAACACAGAATTAGATAAATTGGTGCAAGTAATTGTGAACCGCACAAACGAATATTTGAGTGTAGATGAGCGCATTGTCTTGAAATTGCAATTAGAAAATAAGTTGTTCAAAAAAGAAAAGTACGAACATAACTATCCGCATTGTTGGCGCACAGACAAGCCGATTTTGTACTATCCCTTAGATAGTTGGTTTGTGCGCACAACGGCTGCGAAGGAGCGCATGGTGGAGCTAAACAAAACCATTAATTGGAAGCCTGAAGCCACAGGAAGCGGGCGTTTTGGGGTATGGTTGGAGAATTTGGTGGACTGGAATTTGTCCCGTTCACGCTATTGGGGCATTCCTTTGCCGATTTGGAAAACAGAAGATGGCACAGAAATAAAGTGTATTGGCTCTACAAATGAGCTTTTTCATGCAATAGAATACGCAAGGCATCATGGCGTGGAGCAGGAAAACATGATTGCAGAATTGCGCTGGGAAACGAAGCCTGAAACGCCCTATCTCACGCATGGCAAATACTTTATGAAGGACTATGATTTGCATCGTCCTTATATAGACGAGGTGGTTTTGGTTTCGGAGTCGGGCAAAAAAATGTATCGTGAAAAGGATTTGATAGATGTTTGGTTTGATTCGGGAGCTATGCCTTTTGCACAATGGCATTATCCTTTTGAAAATAAAGCTGCTTTTAACAAAAGTACGCCTGCGGATTTTATTGCAGAAGGTGTGGACCAAACAAGGGGCTGGTTTTTTACCCTTCATGCCATCGCTGTTATGTTAGAAGATAGGGTAGCCTACAAAAATGTCATAGCAAATGGCTTAGTTTTGGACAAAAATGGCGAAAAAATGTCGAAATCTAAGGGAAATGTTGTCGATCCTTTTCTCACGATTGACACGTATGGCGCAGATGCAACTCGCTGGTATCTTATCGGAAATGCCTCCCCTTGGGATAATTTGAAGTTTGATTTGAGCGGAATTGAGGAGGTAAAACGCAAGTTTTTTGGCACTTTGTACAATACCTATACTTTCTTTGCTTTGTATGCAAACTTAGATGGATTTGAATACAAAAGTCGTATGGATTTGTCCGAAAGAACAGAACTTGACAAGTGGATAATTTCTTTATTGAATAGCCTCATCTTGAAAGTAGATGCAGAAATGGCTGATTATGAGCCTACTCGTGCCATACGTGCGATAGAGGAGTTTGTTTCGGAG
>JAYUZN010000240.1:0-2391 GCA_043751755.1 Bacteroidota bacterium
GCTATATAGCCGTCCAATATCATATACCGCCGCTCAGAACTCATATTGTACCAGATAGTTTGGTGGTAGCTCTCCAAATTCGCATTGAGATGCTGGAGGAGCTTGTTCGAAGCAAGCCAATCCTCCATTTTGGGGTTGCGCATTTCTTCTGCATTGAGGGGGCAAAATAGCGTAATATCATCTCCTGCCGCAAGGTCATTTTGGATAAAAACCTCTTTGCAGATGAAACCCGAACCGTAAGCTGTACGATAGCGGAGAGTAAGGCTGTTTACCGTAACCGCCGAAAACTCATCAGCACTTGCCAAGTTATAGGTCGTTTTTAGCAACAGTTTGTCTATTTGGTTTCGGCGCAAACCAATGGCTTGATTCGTAGAACGTATGGTTATTTTCAGTTTTGTCTCCCTTCTATAAGGGCTTACTTGTGTCAAATCTAATTTAGTAACGCCTGGAATCGTAACAGGAGATACCTGCCCGCCAGCGTGACCACTTATCGTAATGTCTGGGGCAACTAAGGTAGATAGCGTACCTGTAGCATCTGCCGTTTGAATCATGAGTTTCTCGATGAATCTTTTGACAATTTTGGGCGCAAGCTCTCTTTCAAAAATCTTGTTTCTTTCTGTTGCAGTTTTCGTATCATTGTCAAAGTAATCCGACCGAATTTGGCTGGGGCTAATGCCTAACAAAAGACAATATACCGCCCAAGGTCCCGTAGGGCTTATGTTTGTAGTGGGAGGAATAAGGGGACCTCCTGCATCGAAATCTTGTGGGCGATTGAGGCGAAAAGAAAGCGTCATTTCCCCCGAAATCTCCAAAATAGTCTGTTCCGAATAAGTCGCCCTCCCATCTCCGTCCATATCGGGGGGATATTGCGAAAGGTTATTTGCTACCGCTGCTCGCTCATTCACATACCTTTCCAAGGAATCAAAAGCCGCAAGCAAGCTATTTTTGCGCACATTGAAGCCAAAACGCCGAGAGAGGGCTTGTTTCAAGATTTCTTTCCAACGCAGGGCTTTATGCTCATCAAAAAGCCCCATTTGCAACGGCACAAACAAACATTCCTGCACGCTCGCCAATTTTTGTTCTACGCAAAAATGTCGCAACACCTCAAAATATTCCATCGTCAAGGCGTGGCAGTGATTGTAGTTTGCCACAGAATCCGTTTCTACCCGAAAACTCTCACTTTCGCTCACGGTTTGCACCACAGTACTGCGCTGACTCCGCACTGCCGAAGCCGATTGCATGATGTTTTCTTGCAGGTTTTGGAGAGAATTGGCAGAAATATTGCGCCCAGAATTTTGCCAAGCCGTAGAAGACGCAGTGCCTACCCCCCCCGCAAACCCACCTGCAACGCCGAGTATTGCCACTTCTAGGGGTACTGCAACTCCTACGCCTAAGCCACCCCCAAAGCCCGAAACCCTGGTACGACTGCCGCCTCGCATAGATTCTTGCAAAGCCGTATTCGTAATTTCGTGAACATCTCTATCATGCGAAAGATATGCTTCTAAAGACTCGTCATAATGCTGCTCTTCCTGCCGAACGGCGGCTTCTTTTCGGTCCCAATCAAAAATGGCAATTTGTTTTTTCTGTCCCGGCGCAAGCGGCAGGCTAAACAATAAATCCCCCAAAGAATAGCCATCGGCTTTCCAAGTTTGTTTGTATTGCAAAATATGCCCATGCGAAATGGTAACTGCCTGATAAATGGTAGGCGTATTGTCCCAATCCGCGCCATTGTTTCCGTCCATGACTACCCTGTCCGAATATAGCATAGCTTCTTCGCCATAGTGTTCGTAGGGATTTGCCCTAAGCAAAAGGGGCGGCGGCTGATTGCCTTCTACGATAACTTCGATTCCGCCTTCTGCGGGAGCTTGCCTTCGATGAATTTCGTAATTGTTGAGGGTAAGCCCCTTAATTTGTGGCTCGGTCGTGCGCACCACCATATAATACGAAAATTCTTCGAGGGAGCGGTTTGGCATAGTCATATTCACACACGCACCGCCAATGTCTTGCGAATAGGTGTCTGCATTGTCGTGTAGGTCGCTTGCATCGGGGCAACGGGGTACTTTCGCGCCTTGACAGTCGCAGTCTTCGGTGGATTCGCTCACTTCTGTTACCACCAAAAATACGAAGGCGGGAAAAACGAACAGGAGGTCATGCGGCGGATTGATGAGTTCAATGGGCAAAGGATTGGCTAAATCTGCAGAACTTGTGCCGCTAATGGTGGCTTTTGCTGCATGAAAATAGCCCGCAGGATATTCACAAAAGAAGTTTCCATTGGCATCTGTTTCGGACAAACCCACAGGTTGTAAGATGTTTTGCTGGTCTCGTTGTCCCCAAATGATGACTTGCCTGTGCGACACTTGGCGGCAGCCTTGCAAATCTACGACTTTGCCC
>JAYUZN010000241.1:0-6400 GCA_043751755.1 Bacteroidota bacterium
AAAGGGTGATTTCTTTCAGGAGTTGGGAGTCGTGGGAAAAAGAAAGTGTGAGCATAAATAGGTATGTTGTTAAGCTATTTTATTTTTTATCTCGGATAATGTCATTTACCCTATCTTCGGTAAGATTCAGTGATTTTGCAATAATCGAAATAGGAACACCATTTTCATGAAGCCCTAATACTGCTTCCATTTCCTTTTCAATCTTGCCTTTTTCCACGCCTATTTCCACGCCTATCTGCACACCTATCTGTTCGGCTTTTATGCGTTCTTGTATTTGGTCTGCCGCTATTGCACCTGCATCATAATAGGCATTCAACTCCGCCTTACTCCAGTTATGTCTATCCGCTTCAACGTAGGCAGTTTTGAGTCCTTTATCAGTTACTCCTGCGGGAATAAGCGTTAGGTTTTCTGCATTTTTGATGAAAAATGTCCACTTATCCATCATCGTCTTTAGCGTAGAAATCTTTTTCTTAAACTTCGGAAGTTCTATGAAAAAATACTGCACATCTTTGAGCAAACATTCTCCCGTTTCTACATCAATCGTTTGATGATGAGAATAGTAATTGGGGTTACTCGAAATAGAAAAATCTAAGATGCCAATAAAATGCGTGGGACGCAATTCTGCATATTGCTCTCCTCTATCAATTTGTGCCGCATAGTCGCGCGCCGCATAAAATTGCGTGCGCTTCTCAAAGCCCTCTTTATCAGCTACTTGCATTTCTACAATAAAATGCCTTCCCATGTGGTCAGTAGCACGAATATCTATAATAACCGTCTTGCCTCCATGCAAAACGGGATACAAGTACGGATTTTCAATGGTTACACTTAGCACTTTACTTCCTCCTTCTAATTGCATGACGGCATTTAAAAAAGAGATTAAGGTGATTGTTTTATGGGCATTCCCAAAAATCTTGTGAAAGGCAACATCATTTTTTACATCTACAAATTTCATGATACATACAGCTTATGGTTTGGAAAACAAAGATACAACTTTTTTACGAATTAGCGAACAGTTCGCAGTCATTTTTCAGCACGCAGATTTTCGCAGATGAAAGCAGATTTCGCAGATGTATGGCTTGTAATTTTCAATTCTCCATTTTCAATTCCTTACAAATATCCCTCCTGCCAATATCAAAGCCGTTAAAAGCCCGATAAGCAGTGACATACCTATATTTTTTGGAGAAAAAACCTCCCTTTTTGCAGGTCGAAACACCATCATCACAGGCAAACGCATATAATAAAACAGCGAAATAACCGTATTCAAAACAGCAGAAATCAGTGCAATCAGCCAAATAAGTTGTTGGCTATCTGTCCATTTTTCCCAAACCGCCAAAAAAACATACCATTTGGCAATGAAACCCGCTGTAGGCGGCAAGCCCGTAAGGGAAAATAGGAGTACGACAAGGCAGACCGTTATCAGCGGGAAATACTTTCCTAAGCCTTGAAAGTCGCTTATTTTTTCGGAGGAAATAAGGGCAGAAATATAGCCTGTAGCAAAAAATATCGCCAAATTCATACAAGTATATACCCACAAATAGAAAAACAGGGCTTTGTAGCTATAAGCCGTTTGCGGAAGCAAAGCCATGAGCAAAAAGCCAGAATGTGCAATGCTCGAATAAGCTAAGAGCCTTTTGACATTCGTTTGCCCAATCGCGGCTATATTTCCTGCCGTCATCGACAAAATGGCAAGCCCAATCAAAACGGTTTGTAGGGTAGCCGAAAGCGGAAAAAGCCGCAAAAGATTGACCCACATCACCAAAGCGGCTACTTTTGGAACAACCGAAAACAGGGCTGCTGTGCCAAAATCTGTGCCTTCATACACGTCAGGAGTCCAGAAATGGAGGGGAATAGCATTTATTTTGAACAAAAAACCCACAAAAATCAGGAGATATACGATAGTTTGGGTAAAAAGCGGCAGATGATTCATGTTTTCTACCCAAGCCCCTTGCGTCAAATCCAACGTGCCTGTACAACCATAAAACCAAGAAATGCCATATATCATGATGGCGGAGGCAAACGCCCCAAACAAGGTATATTTGATGCCAGCTTCTGCCGCTTGCGGGTTATTTTTGCGCAGTGTCGCCAACAAATAAGAGCTAATCGAAACGATTTCCGTAGCTACATACATCATCAACAAATTTGTGGACATGACCATCAAACTCCCACCCAATATCAGGGTCAGAATAAGGGGAAACCACTCGCCGGCAGGCTTATCTTCTGCGTTGGAAGGGAGAAAAAGCTGATAGAAAAACGTGGCTATTCCTGCGAAAAAAAGGAGGCTTTTCATCGCTATAACTGTCCTATCTGTGCGCAACATGCCCAGAAACAGGTCGCTTTTTTGCGGGCAAAAAGGGAGGATAAGGGCTGCTGTTGCCAACGTCAAAACGCCGAATAGGATTCCGAATAGTTGTTTTTTCTTCGGAAAAATGAGCATTATTATGACCATTCCCAAGATTCCAAATATCAACATATATTCTGCCCACAATGCAGGAAGGCTGGCGATAATCTGCGAAAGTGTTTGGGAGAGATTCATGAAGTCTTTGTCTATGGAACAAAAATTAAATAACTTGCCTTTTTTCTCACCCCTAAGGCACGAAGAATCACTGAGCAATTATGGTAAAAGAAGATATCTAAGGACAAATTATTCTTCTTTGTGTTCCTTCGTGCCTTAGTGGTTATAATAAAAAATGTAATTATCTGTTTTTCAACTTATTAAGGGGTTTCCCTAAATCCGAAGCCTCCTCTGTTTTGACCGAATCTGCCACCATTTTTTGCAGATGTTTCAGTTCATCTTGCGTAAAATTGCGCCATTTTCCTCGGGCAATATTCTCCAACGTTATATTCATAATGCGAATACGCGTCAGTTTCAGCACTTCGTAGCCCAAATACTCGCACATTCTGCGAATTTGACGGTTGAGACCTTGTGTGAGAATAATGCGAAAAACGTGAGTATCCTCCTTTTTGATGACGCATTTCTGCGTAATCGTATCTAAAATCGGCACGCCGCTCGCCATTTTTTTCAAAAATTCGGGCGTTATCGGTTTATCTACCGTAACAAAATACTCCTTTTCGTGCAGATTTCCTGCCCGCAAAATCTTGTTTACAATGTCGCCATCACTCGTCAAGAAAATCAAGCCTTCCGAATCTTTGTCTAAACGCCCTATTGGAAAAATCCGTTCGGGGTGTTTGATAAAATCCACTATGTTATATTTGATTTTGCTATCTGTTGTGCAAGTAACCCCTTTCGGCTTGTTAAAGGCAATATAAACAGGAGAACTGACCTTTTTTTTCTGGGTTACAATAGGTTTATTGTCTATTTTTACCACATCTCTCTGCAAAACTCTATCGCCCAAAGCCGCTACTTTGCCATTAATGGTAACTTTGCCTCTATCAATCAAAATATCGGCTTCGCGCCTTGAGCAAAAGCCCGAATCGCTGATGGCTTTGTTTAATCGAATGGAATTGACAGGATTAGGAAGCATATTTATGTTTTTTTGCAAAGGTACGATAAATTTAAGCCGCTAAAAAATATTTTTTGCAGGTGTATTTACAAAAATACCTATCTTTGCATATTACAATTTTTTATGATGAAAACAGATATTTTACATAGAATTAGCCTTAATCCAGCTATATGTTTTGGAAAGCCTACGATTCGCAACCTACGCTATCCCGTAGAAATGATTTTGGACTTGCTTTCTGCAGGTATGACTACCGAAGAATTATTGGCAGATTATGACGACTTGGAGCGAGAGGATATATTGGCTTGCCTTGTTTTTGCGGCTAAACTTGTCAAAGTAAAAAGCATTCACAAAGTAATTGCAGCATAAATTAAGTACAAGTCAGAAATGATATAAACATATATTTTTAGTGTATCTTATTGATTACTACAAACTTATATTAACTTTCAACTCTCAATTTTCAACTACTTAGCATAGTTTTTGTATCTTTGTGAGATATTTATTCGTTCTCATACAAAATTCATCAATTTCTTTTTTATATGAAAAAAATTCAGTTTTCTTTCCTCCTTCTTCTTGCAGGTTTTTCGCTAAGGGTTTCTGCACAAAGCATTGCAGAAACGCCTAAAACGCAGGTGCAGGAAGTTTCGCGCCCACAATCGCCTATAACGGCTGCTGCTGCCAAAAAAGTTACGGCAGAAATGAACAATATGCTTGCCTTAGATGCAGGGCAGCAACGCATGATTTTTAGGACAGCCCTAAACCATGAGGAGCAATATGCGGTTGTAAAGGAATCTGCTTTGACAGAGGCAGAAAAGAAGGCTAAATTTGCTGCTTTAGAGGCAAAAAAAGTAGCCGAGTTTCAGGGCATTTTGACTCCAGAACAAATGGCAACTTATAGCGCAAGCAAAGCTGCGGTGAAAGAATAAGCGTTTTATTTTGCGTAAGTTTAAGCAGATTTTGTAGGTGTTTTATCTGCGAAATCTGCTTAAATCTGCGTTTATCTGCGTGAAAATACATGTCCAAAACAACCAAAGATTTTTCCGAAGCCTTTGACGGGCAACCTGATTGGGAACTTATCAAAAAATTCGTCCCTTTTGCAGAGTTTATGCGCTATTATCACAGCTATCGCGTAGATGGCATTGGCAAAATTCCCGCAACAGGCAGGGCGATGGTCTTGGTCAATCACAGTTTGGCGACTTATGACATTCTATTGTTAGGATATTCTATTTTGTATAAAATGGGCAGGCTTCCGTATGGATTGGCAGATAGCAATTTTTACAAAAATGAGCTTACCACCAAACTCATGCACAAATTGGCTTTGCATGAGGCAAATCACGAAAATGCAGAAGTTTTGTTATCGAAAGACAATCTTTTATTGATTGCACCCGGCGGCACTAAAGAGGCGATTCGTTCTTCTAAGGAAAAATTCAAGATTATTTGGGAGGAGAGAAAAGGCTTTGCAAAATTGGCTATCAAAACGCAGTCGCCTATTATTTTGGCGGCTTGTCCGGGGGCAGACAACGTTTATAATGTGGCAGAAAGCAAGCTCACAAATTTGGCATACAAATTCTTCAAACTGCCCGTTCCTGTTGCAAAAGGCATTGGAAATACGATTTTGCCCCGCCCTGTAAAGCTCGTGCATTATATTCATACGCCCATTATTCCGCCTTTTTTTGAAGGAGAAACCCCACCCGAAGAGATGATAGATGCCTTTCATCATCAAGTTGTAGCAGAAATGGAAGATTGGATGAAGAACCATTTGAAGCTGTATGAGAAATAATTTATTCTCCTATCACTCCCTTTTTCTGTACCTTTGTCTTATCATTTTTTTAATGACACAACTATGGCATTTAGCGATTTCAAAGTAATGGCAGAGGTTGCCAATAAATATAACATTGTTCTCCTACAAAAAACAGATATTTTTAAAGAGGTCTCAGCTATAGCAGTTTCACCTGCTTTTACAGAAGATATTGATTTTTGTTTACGTTTAAGAAAAAGTAATGCAAGCGAGTATTTTTTAGGTGAATCCTTCGTTTTTAGAACTTTTTTGGAAGCATTGAAACAGAATCCAAAAATCAATTTTTGGAGCCATGAATATACATTGACAGCAAGCGGCGAACTTACGGGAATCCCCGATTATTTGATTTCTTTCAAAAAAAAGAACGAAAGCTACGAAAATTTACAGCTCCCTTTTGTAGCAGTTGGAGATGCGAAAAAAGAGGACTTTGCTGGCGGCTGGGCGCAAACTTTAGCAGAAATGATTGCTTGTCAGCAGCTCAATAAGGAAGATAACATGCCAATATGGGGCATTGTAACCACAGGAACTACTTGGGAGTTTGGCAGATTGGAAGGAAATAGCTTTACCTTAAATTTATATTCATATAGCATTGGGGCAAATACGACAAAAATTGCAGGGATTTTGGATTATATTTTTAAAGAAGGGATAAGGTGCGCGGAGGAAGTTGAAAGTTGAAAGTTGAAAATAACACATCTGTAACATTTAATAGACGCTAAATATTACATTTGTGTCATCTGCGAAAATCGGTACACTGCTAACTGTTGGCTGCTAACTGCTAACTGAAAACATGGCATATAGTCAATTTAATTACAAAAAAGTACGGACAGAATTGGGAATTAGCAATAAAGCTGCGGCTTTATTTGGCGAAATTGTGCCGATAGAACCGAGTAGCTGGCTCAAAGAGTCGATTGCTATGGCGTGGGGTGTGGCTTTGTTTAGCGAAAAAGCACGTTCAGAAGGCATTGTTTTCCCGATTTTGTTAGAAATGAGAAAGCGAAATGCGGAAAGTATTTCCTTTTATTCGGGTGCGATACTCAATGCTGATGAGAGTAAAGGCTTGAATGGAGAATGTGATTTTATTTTGGGCAAAGGAGAACAAGATTTTGCCTTAGAAGTGCCGCTTTTTTGCATGATTGAGGCAGAA
>JAYUZN010000242.1:0-18578 GCA_043751755.1 Bacteroidota bacterium
AAATAAGCCCTCTCTTGACACGCGAGAAATGCCAGTCAAAACGGCTCTTTCCAAAGCTACATTGTCTTTTAAGCCACTTCCCAAAAAGGTTTTGAAAAAAGAAATCGCCTCGTCATAGTAGCCCGACAAGTAAGCTTGCTGAATCGGTGTGTCATATTCATCTATCAAAATCACCACTTGTGCCTTGTGAAAACGCACGAGTTCTGAGGATAAATTCAATAAAATATCGCTGTAATCGCTCATTGTTCCCTTATTTTTAACAATGGCATTATAGGTTTCTTTAAATTTAATGCTGCAATCTTTGTCTTTTAACAAATAAAGGTAAGGTTCTATCATAAATAGCAGCACCCTTTTGAGATGTGTATAAGCATCTGCCCATTTTTTCTCCTTTATCTCCTTCAAAGTCAAATAGATAACAGGATGTTTGCCTTGATGCGACATGGCTTTTTCTTCCTTTTCTATCGCTAATCCCTCAAATAAATAGCCATTATCTTCGCCTATTTCGTAGAAATAACGAAGCATCGACAAAGCAAGCGTTTTCCCAAAACGGCGAGGGCGAGTAACAAGGGTGGCTTTTCCACACTCTTCTATTTCTTTGATAAACAAGGACTTATCCACAAAATAGCTCCCATTTTTGCGAATATCTTTAAAGTCTGATGTGCCAATAGCTATGTGCTGTTTCATTATGTCAAGCAATTAAGGCGTAAATATACGAAAAATACCCTTATCTTTGTCTTTATTTTGAACCTAACATTATGGCATACAACAAATTCAAGAAGTTAGAAACCTTACAGACACAACTTGGCATAAAAGATATTTTACGTACTTGGCTCCCAGAAACCTTTCCTTCTTCAAAAGTAAGTGCTAAACTGCTTGACATCCTTGAAGATGCAAAAAGTGAGCATCTTGGCACAGAAAAAGCGAAATCAGAATGTATAATTACGCCCGTTTTGCAGGAATTGCGGCGCAACAATGTGGATAAACTTTCAATATTTTCGGGCTATTTGTTTGACGTAGATAGCAAACAAGGGTTGAACGGATATTGTGATTACATTTTGTCCGCGCAAGCCCAAAGGTCAGACATTCTCGCGCCTATTTTCTGCCTTGTAGAAGCAAAAAATGACAATGTAGAAAAAGGGCTTGCGCAATGTGGGGCGGAAATGTATGCAGCAAAATTGTTTAACGAAAAAAAAGGCAAGCCTATAGAAGTCGTTTTTGGCTGCGTGAGTACTGCTTTTTTATGGTGCTTTCTCAAATTAGAAAATGATACTTTGTATATAGACCCCAATTATATCCCCCTCACTTTTGCAGAGCCGCACAAGGTTTTGGCTGTTTTGCAATGGACATTAGACCAAAGTTTGAAGGAAAAATAAAGGAAAATAGTGTTAAATAGGAGAAATAATAATCGCAGCAAAAGGCAAATCTTCCGCCAATTTTTCTTGAACAAAAGGCAAAAGTGGCGCGATAAATTTATACTGATTTCCCGAAGCATTTAGCACAAATACAGTAACACCGTATTTTGGGAAATGCTGTTGATATTGCATGTTTTTATCAAAAGTCAGTAGCACATTAAATTGATTTTCAGCCATGAGTGTCATCAATTCCCCGTTTTTCTTGCCCTGCCACTGCATATCCCTAATTGTATAAATTTCCCATTCTTTGAAAGCCTCTTTTATCCGTTTTGGTAGGTTCTCATCAATCAAAATTTTCATGCACTACTTTAATGTTATGTAATAAAAATTGAGAAGATAATTCCAAAATTTTGATGATTTGCTCTTTTGTTACAGTAGGAAAATCCTCTATAAAGTCATCTATTTTGACTCCCCCTTCCAAGTGTTCAAATAAGCTAATAATGGGGACTCTTGTACCATAAAACACAGGAGTACCACCCATAATTTCGGAAGATATGGTAATAAGTGTATTCATTTTCTTGTTTTAAAGGACAAATATACAAAAAGTAGCGCAAAAACGGCTTTATTTGTATCTAATAATTATAATAAAGCAATTAATTCTTCAGCACTTTCTTCTATAGCTAATTCCCTACGTAAGCGAGAAAACCTTTCCCGATTTATTCCTTCAAAATGTTGCTCTTTACACAAATCTGCGACAGTTACCGATTTTCTCAGCGGCTTTACGATTTCCGAAAAAGCAGCCGCATTCAGTTCAGAAAAGGTTTCTGAATAGCTTATTTGCGCATTTTCTACCAATTTCAGGAAATTCAAGACCACCCAAAATTGTGTGTCAGGAATGCTTAATGTGATTGTTTTCATTTTCCTAATGGAAATGTGTTATAAATTTAAAGGCAAATATACAAAAAGTAATGCAAAAACCGTTTTTTACTGCCCATATTTTTTGCCTTCCTGCCTTATGAATAAAATATAAGCAACATTTTCAAACCCATTTCCGTATAATAGAGGTTAAAAAAATAACAGATTCTGTTCACGCAAATTTAGCGGATATATTTCGTATTTTATCTGCGACATCTGCTTTTATCTGCGAAAATCTGCGTGAACCCAACCATATACCGAAAATTCTTATGCAAAATAGTCAATTATTCGACCAAAGGCTCATAGATTTCCGCCGCAAATTTTATGTAAACAAAATCTTGCGCGGCTCCCTCATCATGATTGTTCTCACAGGCGCGATGCTCTTTGTCGCCTTGTTGAGCGAAGGACTTTTTGGCTTCGGACCCGAAATCCGCACAGGCATCGTCTATACAATCGGGGCGGTTTTTGTAGGCGTATTAGCCACAATGGTCGTCTATCCCATTTCGCAACTTCTCAAAATCGCCCGCACCATTTCCGATTTTCAAATTGCAGATATTGTGAGCAGGCATTTTCCTACGATAAATGATAAACTCCTCAATCTCTTGCAGTTACGCAGACAAAAGCCCGAACCTAACAGCCTACTTGCCGCAGCGATTGACGTAAAAGCCGCAGAAATTACGCCTGTTCGCCTAAGTTCCGCCATCAATTTGAACCTGAATCTCAAATATTTGAGGTGGCTCATGTTGATCGTTTTGCTATTTGGGGGCGTTTACTTTTTCAATCCCGACTTGTTGAGTGCGAGCAGCTATCGTTTGCTCAACTTTAAAGAAAAATTTATTCCGCCACCACCCTTCAACATTCAAGTCGAAGGCGTGCCTATCAAAGTCGTAGCAGGCGAAGAAGTGCCTGTCAAAATCAAAGTTGATGGCAGAGAATTACCTGCGGAATTGTCTATTTTTATCAAAAAATCGCAAGAAGAAGATTTCATAGATTACAACCTCAAAAAAGACACGCCCAAAGAATTTCAATATACTTTTTCAGATGTCAAAGAAGATTTTAGTTTTTATATTGGAAATCCCGAAGTCAAATCAAATGAGTTCAAAGTACACGTTATAAAACGCCCTTTTATCAAGAATTTCAAGATAACGGTAACAAATCCGGGCTATACAGGACTTGGCACACAGGAATTAGAACCCAATATTGGCGATGTTAAAGTATTAAAAGGTAGCACAGTTTCTTGGGAAATGCAGGCGCAAGGAGACGTAGCAGACGGCTATTTTGTAGTCGGAAATGTGCCTGCAAAGTTCACTGCAACCGCAAATAACAGCCTTACGTATCGCCGTTCTGTCTTGGCAGATATGCAATATTTTCTTTCCCTTACTTCAAAAGAAGACATCAAAAACATTGATACGGTTCGCTATCAAATCAACATTTTGGAGGATAGATTTCCGTCTATTTATGTTTCTTCGCCAAATAGTGAGCTTGTCGTAACTGATGACATGAATTTGCCTTTGGGCTTAGAAGTTGGCGATGACTACGGTTTTTCTAAAATGACCCTTTTTTATCGCACCACAAAATCGGCGGGCAACTCTGCTACAAGCAAACAATATAGTACTTATCCTTTGTCTTTGGCAAATAAAACCCTCATTCAAGCCCTCAATTTCAATATTGACTTGATAAAATTGGGCATGAAACAAGGTGATGAGTTAGAATATTATGTAGAAGTGTGGGATAATGATGGCATTACAGGCAATAAATCTTCTAAAAGTGCCATTTTTACCGTTAAAAATCCTACCTTAGATGCCAAATATGACGAAATCGCAGACAAACAAGAGGACGTAAAACAGTCTTTGGAGGAAATGCAAAAGCAAGCAAAAGAGTTGGCAGAGGAGTATAAAAAGATGCAAGAAAAATTATTAGACCAGAAAAAACTCTCTTTTGATGACAAAAAACAGGCACAAAAACTCCTTGACCAACAAAAATCTATGTCTGAAAAAATGGAGCAAATGCAGAAACAAATGGAGCAAAATAAGAACGAAATGCAGCAAAATCAAATGATTACAGAAGAAACTTTGAAGAAATTTGAGCAGTTGAATAAGCTCATGGAAGAAATGAGAAACCCTGAAATGGAGAAATTTATGAAAGAATTGCAGGAAAAAATGGAGCAGCTTACGCCTGAGCAAATAAAGGAGCAAATGGAAAAAATGGAAATGAAAAATGAGGAAATCGAAAAAAGCATTGAAAGAACGATGGAATTGTTGAAGCAATTAGAAGTTCAGCAAAAAATAGATGAGCTAAAAAATAAATTAGACCAGTTGCAGCAAAAGCAAGAAATGCTAAATGACAAAATGGAGAAGGCAAAAACGCCCGAAGAAATGAAGCAAGCCGAGCAGATGCAAAACGATTTGAACAAGCAAATGGAGGAAATAAACAAAGATATGAAGGAATTGGCAGAAAAAAAGGAGAAAACAAGTACGCCTGATAAGGAAAAAATGAAGGAACTGCAAAAAGATGGTGAGGAAACGAAGGAAGATATGGAAGAATCGAAGGAGGATATGGAGAAATCGGACGGAGAACAGGAAAAAGGCGAGCAGTCAAAGGCAAGTCAATCGAAACAAAGTGCTTCTAAAAAGCAGAAAAAAGCGGCTAAAAAGATGAAAGAAATGTCTGAAAAGCTCAGTTCTATGCAAATGAAGGCGCAACAATCGCAAGATGAGCAGAATTTGGAGCATTTGAGAGATTTGTTAGAGAATCTTTTGAAGCTTTCTTTTGACCAAGAAGACCTAAGAAATGAGGTAACAGCCTTGAAATATGGCGACCCTGCATTGAAAGATAAAAGTCAGCAGCAGAAAAAACTGCAAGATGACATGAAATTGGTCAAAGACAGTTTGGAATCTTTGGCAAACAAAGTCTTTCAAATAAAGCAATTTGTGATGGAGGAAAGTGCGAAAATACAGACGGCTATGAAGCAATCTCAAACACATTTTCGCAATAAAAACATTCCTATGACCACAAAAGAGCAGCAACTTGCCATGACAAGCATCAACAATTTGGCAAATATGCTCTCTGATGTCATGAAACAAATACAGGCTGCAATGAAGGCGCAACAGCAAAATCCGGGCAGTGGCATGTGCCAAAAACCGGGCAATAAACCTGGAAAAGGGCAGGGACAAGGCATGAAAGAGATGGGAAAAAAGCAGGGCGAACTCAATGGCATGATGCAATCGATGATGAATGGCGGGCAAACAGACCCGAATAAGTTGGCACAAATGGCGGCACAACAAGAGGCTTTGCGCAAGCAACTCAAAGAAATGCACGACAAAGCGAAAGAGGAAGGCTCTGGCGGAATGTTGGGGGATATGGAAAAAGTGCAGCAACAAATGCAAGAAACAGAAACGGAATTGCTTAATAAACAGCTTACAGCACAAACGATGATGCGTCAGCAGCAAATCTTGTCTCGTCTTTTGCAAGCCGACAAGTCTGTAAGAGAGCGCGAATATGAGGAAAAACGCGAATCAAACACAGGCAAAGACTTAGACCACAAAGCACCTGAACAGCTTACACAAGAAGAATACAAAAATAAATTACGTCAAGAGCTGCTCAAAACGTCTAAAATGGAGTATTCCAGTGATTTCATTTATTTGATTGAACAATATTTCAAGAAAATAGAGGGAAATAAGTAGTAAGTTCATTCTCGCAGATAGCCGCAGATTTAAGCAGATGTCGCAGATGTTTTCTTGTATTTTATCTGCGTTATCTGCTATCATCTGCGAAAATCTGCGAGAAATCACAACGTCAACACCATGCAAACAAAAATAAACGTAGGACAAAGGCAGGAACTTGTATTAGAAAGTCAGCCTACCGTTATACATCAAGTCGAAACGCTGATAGAAGATTATCGCAATGAGCTTCAATTCAAAGATGATGTATTTGGAAATGTGATGATTGCCGTTACAGAAGCCGTCAATAATGCCATACAGCATGGCAATAAGAACGATATTCAGAAAAAAGTACACCTTTATTTTGAACTTTTGCAGCCCTATCAACTCAATGTTGGGGTAAAAGATGAAGGAGATGGCTTTGATTATGAACATCTTGCCGACCCTACTTCGCCTGAAAATATAGATAAACCGGGCGGAAGGGGCATTTTTCTTATGCAGCACCTTACTGAAAAAATACAATTCAATCATCAAGGGCGAGAAGTAGTGATGACTTTTTATATTTAATGTGTTCCACGTGGAACTTGTTTCGCGCAGATTCCCACAGATTTAACCGCAGATTTTCGCAAATATTCGCAAATATTCTTTAATCTGCGTTAAATCTGCGTCCTCATCTGCGAAAATCTGCGTGAAATAATAAACACACAACCAAAACATGCCGCAAAACATCAATACTCTCTCCAAAAAGATACATTTTTACGTAGAAGAAATAGATTTCCAAATCAAGCATAAAGCGATTATACGTGCTTGGATAGGGAAGCAGATTTCATACGCCAACCACGAGGCGAATGAAATTAACTATATTTTCGTGTCGGACGAGTATTTATATAAGATAAATCTTGAACAATTGCAACATGATTACTATACAGACATAATTACCTTCCCATATCACGAGCCAGAAAGCAAAAAACTTCATTCGGACATCTATATAAGTATAGATAGGGTTCGTGAAAATGCCACAACACATCAGGTTTCTTTTGAAACAGAATTGCATAGGGTAATGATTCATGGGGTTTTGCACTTGTTAGGCTATGACGACCATGAAGATAATGACATTCAATCCATGCGAAAAGCAGAAGAAGAAGCCTTACATAATCTATCTCTCCTGTTCCACGTGGAACAATAATAAGCCTATCTGCGAAAATCTGCGTCTTACATCTGTGCAAATCTGTGCGAAAATCGAAAACACCATGTACACAAATCTCACACAAGAAGAACTTGTAACGAAATTACAAGAATACGAATCCATTATTAATGACCAAAAGACATTAATAGAGCAGTTGATAGCACATAATCAAAAACTCACCGAGATAGCTACGACTTATAAAGAAGCTATCATTGCTACAAGAATTAATTTGGGGCAGTCGCCGAAAGTAGATTAGCACGCAGATTTACGCAAATAAATGCAAATGTCGCAGATAAGTATTGTTCTGCTGTAAAGAAAATGGAGCTGACAAAATGTAAATATCTCTCGTTTTACCGCAAAGTTCTCTCGTTTTACCGCAAAGTTCGCAAAGGAACCGCAAAGAACGCAAAGGAATCACTCAAAATCGCCAACTTTGCATGGACTTTCTTACTGTTCACTGCTAACTGTTCCCTGCTAACTGCCCAAGCAGCCAATTTTTTTCTGCCAAAGGGTTTGTTTGCTGAATAAGCTTCTCAAAATCCTGTGAAACAGCCGCTTTTAGGGGGAAATGCTCCACCATTTTTCCCAAAATATTCACAAAATTTCGATTTCCTACCTTATGCGCCTCCGAAATCGTTTTATTTCTATGCAAAAACACCCTAAAACGATTCATGCCCGCATCTAACAAAGCCCATTCTTGCTGTTCGTAATAGGTTTGCAGCAGCAATTTTCGCGCATCTATATTGAAAAAAATATCTTCAAAATCCGTATTTTGCAAGATTTTACAGACGGAATCAAAGGCTTTTTGGGCAAAATACAGCCTTGCCAAGCAATATTGATAGGTTTCTGCCTGTTTATTTTCAGGCAAAAGCAGCCTATATTTCTCCAAAAAATCGGCAGTCCAATCTATATGCCCCAAACGCAAAGCCAATACGACTATATTTTTGAAATTGGTATGATGCAGTTTTTGCGCAGCATTTAACAAATAATCTGCCTGTAAATGTGCCTTAAACAAGCCAAATAAGGCTTCTTCAAAGGCTTTTTGACCTTGATTTATTTGCAAAATACAATAATTTCGCAGATAGGCATGAAGGTTTTTTTGTTCTTCTAAGCGAAAATGAGGCGCATATTTGCCAATAATTTCGCAAGTTGGCGCAAAATAAGCCGTATCTTCGGGAAAACGCAGCATTTTGTATAAATAAAAATAGACCGCTACAGACGGATACGCCAACAAAGTAGGGCGAGTTTCCACGTATTGCAGCACCTCCGCCAGCATTTCAGGCTGAAATTCGCTGCGTAAAACCTTTTTTCGGCTCAAAGCCATACACGCCAATTCCAATTTTCGAGAAATAAAAGACACATTCAAATGCTCCTCCATTTCGGGCAAATGCACCAAGATTTC
The DNA here is from genome assembly GCA_043751755.1 of Bacteroidota bacterium. Taxonomy (GTDB): domain Bacteria; phylum Bacteroidota; class Bacteroidia; order J057; family J057; genus JAAFHL01. Next base: position 8,515 of record JAYUZN010000242.1, read on the forward strand.
ACGCTGCTGCGACTGCGTTTGAAAACGGGCAAGGGCTTCTTCTACCAAAAAAGTCTCATATTCGATTTGACTGTCTTTGCGCAGGTTTGTGGCAAAATAGACTTGAATTTTTTCAGCCGTTTTTTCAAAAAAGTCTATTTGTTGATGGGTAGAATAAAAATTCAGCAGCCACATAGCTGTGGGAATCGGGTAGTTTTTTTGTTCTTTAAAAATAATAAACTGTTCTACCAAAGCAAAAGCATTGTAACGAAGGCGAGAAAGTTGGGTTTTGTCGAAAGGTACGTTCGAATATGCAATGTTAAATAGGGTTTCATCTGTGATTTTTTCTGAATTTCCCCAATTTTCTACCATATAATCGAGGAGTTGCGTAAGGGTTTCGTTTTTATTATAAATAGGAGAATGTACAAAGTCTTTGAGACTTCGCAATTCTGCGGGCGAAAGGAGCGAGAGGAGAGCGTGTAGTTTGTTGATTTTCATATAGTTTCATGGGTTTCACGCAGATTTTCGCAAATGAAAGCAGATGTCGCAGATGTAACTTTTTATCCGAAAAATCTGCGAAAATCTGCATCAAATAAACCGCTTAAAAAACGCCAAAATCCGTATAAGGTCTTTTATCAGGCGAATGAAAAGCCAAGACAATATCCTGTTTAGGAATACCCGCTTCGAAGAGCAGGTCTGCAAACGCCATATTCGTCCCATCATATTCTACGGCTACTTTTTCATTTTTGATGCGAATATGCACATAGCAGCCATATATGCGTGTGCCTTTGCGCCACATATTTTGGCAAACCAAATAATTGAAATTCGTTTCATCTGCAATTAAGTATAACTCATATTCTGGAGCATCAATTCCCCCTTCTTCGATATGTGCAGTTAATACTTCTTTGACAATTTGGGCGTATTTTTTTATTTTTTCCATTGATAAATAATAGATTGTGTTGTATCAAATATGATAAGATGCATGTTGTGTCTGTCCAAAAAAACCTGAATAATCGGTTCTCTTATCAAATCATTGTAAGCATCTTTTGGAATGGCAAGGTAAGGCAAACGTTCAGGCTCGTATGCTTCCAACCTATCTGCGTGCCAAAGATACACATTCTTCGGAAAACCGCCAAAAAATGTAATAGCATCTTTGCAGAAAGATAGCGTACTTTGTAGAGAAATCATATTTATTTAGGGTATTGCAACCCTTCGAGTGGGCGATAGCCCCTCGAAGCGGTTGCAATGCTAACTAAAAACATCAAACATGAAATACCATTTTTTCTATATTGCAACCTTTATTTGGCTTCTCATTTCCTGTTCGGGAAATGTAAGCCCTATTCCTTTTCATACGCATTGCGAAAATATCGAACAAATCGGAATAGACAGCCTCACAGCCCATTCTGCGCAAATCACGTGGAAAAACCTCACGCATACTTTGAGCTATGATATTTCTCTCACAAATACAGCAAACAATCAAGATACCCTTTTGAGCGTTATAGATAGTTTTGGTATTTCTGCGAATACTTTTTCGCAAGCGGTAACAGGCTTATTATCAGGCACTTTGTATGAAGTAAAAATAAGACCTATTTGTGGCAAACTTTCTTTGCCCAAATATGGAGATTGGTCGCCTTCCGCTTTTTTTGTAACCGACAATCTCGGAAATTGTGCGCAACCTGTGAATTTTGCGGTTTTTGAGGCAAAACAAGATACCTTGACTTTGGCTTGGCAAAACCTGCCAAATATGGCTAATTACGTCATTTCCATTACGGATAGTATGGGGAATTTGGTGGTGCATCAAGCCTATACAGATGTTTCGCCTATCACTTCGCCCATGAGATATGGCTTATTTGTGTCAAACCTGCCCGATGGCGACTATACAATTTGGATACAGTCGGATTGTGGAAGCGAACTTTCGCTGCCTTCTAACATTGGCGTATTTACCTTGCGGCATAGTGGTGGCGGTCCCGTAGTCGTCATTGACGATAATATAGACATATATGCCCCTTCAAACTGCCCGAGTTGTGCGGTAAATTTCCCTGTAAACTCTCCAAATTCTGATGTTATTTCTCCCAGAAGCATGACTTTTGCCAATAGAAATACGCCTCCTCAACAGGTCTTGATAGGCTATAATGTAGCAAATAATGCCAATCTGAGTTGCGCACCTATTGGGGCTAATACATGGAGAATCAAGTCTTTGCGGGTTCATGCACCGTATTTTAATATGCCTACCAATGATTATCGGGTTTCTTTGCCTGCCCTCAAATGTGTGTGTGCAGGGGAGGAGTATGCGGTAAGGGTGATAGCAAGGGATATGTTTATGCCTTTTTCGGGGGGAGTTGTGGGGGGCTGCCCGTAATTTCTCGTAGATTTTCACAGATTTAACCGCAGATTTTCGCAGATGTCGTACAGTGAGCGTAGCCGAACTGTAATCTGCGTGAAATCTGCGTCCCTAATCTGTGTGCAACTCCGCTACACCGCCAAAATCTCCTCCAATATCTGGTGAAATATCCCCAAAATTTTCGGCAATTCTGTTATGTAATAGATTTCTGTATCAAGGGTAAGATTGTTTTTTTCCAAACGCATAAAACGCCAATCTCCTCCTGTAACGGCACAGCCATAGACAAAGGGGAATGGCTTTCCTTCGTCTTCATTAAAACGCTGAGAACCATACATTTGCGCACTACATTGGGCTTGTCCATACTCAAAATCCTCGTCTTTTGCTTCTACAAAAGTAACAACAGGGGCTTGCATGACGCTTTTTCTGGGATGTTTAGCGAAAAAAAAGTCGCACTCTCCCGCCAAATCCATGCTACTATCTACGGTCAAATCTTCGCCCGAAAACAAGGTAATTTGTTTTTCAAAATGAAGAGCTACTTCCAACAAAATAGGAGAAATCAACCTTTCTGCCTTTCCTTTTTCATTGGTTATAGGTACTCTTTTGGCATAAGCCAAGGTCTGTAATAGCCAATCGGAAGGCTGTACAGGCTTTGTGTCAGGAAACATATTGATGTCTGTTTCCTCTAAATTGAGCTTTTTGAGGGCTTGTTTGAAGCTTTTGTAATTGCTATATCCCATAATTTGTAGAATGAAAAGACAAAGATACGCTTTTTTTGGGGAAAAATCGCGAAACTTGCAGATAAAACAGAGCTATACCGCCAAAATTTCCTCCAATATCTGGTGAAATATCCCCAAAATCTTCGGCAATTCCACCAAATAGTGCATTTTTCTATCAAGTGTTAAGGTTTGACCTTCTAAACGCATAAAACGCCATTCGCCTCCTGTAACTACACAACCATAGATAAACGGAATCGGCTTTCCTTCTTCTTCGTTGTAACGTAAAGACGCGTACATTTGCGCCGTACATTGTGCCTTCCCAAACTCAAAATTCTCATTTTTTGCTTCTACAAGCGTTACCACAGGAGCTTGCATCACACTTTTGTGAGGGTGTTTGGCAAAGAAAAAATCACATTCTCCAGCCAAATCTATGCTACTATCTACTGTCAAGTTTTCTCCTGAAAATAGGGTAATATATTTTTCAAAATGAAGGGAAACCTCTAATAAAATGGGCGAAATAAGCCTTTCTGACTTGCTTTTCTCATTGGTAAGGGGCATTCTTTCTGCATAAGCTATGGATTGTACCAACCATTCGGAAGGCTGTACAGGCTTCACTTCGGGAAACATATTGAGGACTGTTTCCGCTAAATGAAACTTTTTGAGGGTTTGTTTGAAGTTTTTGTAATTGCTATATCCCATAAGTAGTTGAAAGTTATAAGTTGAGAGTTGAAAGTTAGTATAAGTTTATCACAATTAAAAATATATGTTTAGATTATTTCTCACTCGTATTTATTTTGAAGAATTAAAGGACAAAGATACGCTTTTTTTGGGAAAAGTGCCTAAAAATGTAATTGCGGCTGTGGAGAAAACAGCATACTTTTGTTCTCGCAGATTTTCGCAGAGGAAAGCAGATAACGCAGATGTATTTTTTATCTGCGAAAATCTGCCAACATCTGCGCCATCTGCGTGAAATACACAACATTATGAAAACAACACATTTTCTCTCATTTTTTCTCTTGCTTTTGGCAAGTATCAGCCTACGGGCTACACACATTGTAGGCGGCGACTTGTACTATGACTGTGCAAGTTCTACCATTTATTATACAGAATATGCCGACTGCTCTGGCATTCCTTCGGGGGCAACCGCAGATGTCGTCATAGAGCCGCTTGGGGCTTGTGCAGGGACAAATATCTATGTTACCCTCAATCAAATGAACAGCGAAGAGGTTACGCCGATTTGTCCTGGTATCACAACACAATGCAATGCAGGGGCTGCGTATGGCGTGCGTGCTACGTATTATAGTGCGGTAGTAAATGTAGCTTTGTCCCCTACTTGCAAGGCACGTATCTACAAATCTACTTGCTGTCGTAGTGCTTCAATTACCAATTTGGTCAATGCAGGAAGTTCGGATTTCTTTATTGTAACGGATTCTATTGCCATAAATGGAAATTGCAATAGTACGCCTTATTTTCTCAATAAGCCTGTTATTGCCTTGTGTGCAGGGCAAAGTATGACTTATAGTCAAGCGGCTACAGATGCGGACGGGGATTCTTTGGTCTATACGTTGGGCGATAATCTGGGCTTCAATGGGGCTGCAATAGGCTATAATGGAGGGTATAGCCTTGCAAGTCCTTTGGGGGCGGGCTGGAATGTGAGCATCAATGCGGCTACAGGGCAGCTGTCTTTTGATGCGATAGGTGCGGGAGCTATTGGCACTTTTGCTTTGGCTATTTATGTAAATGAATACAGAAATGGGCTGTATATCGGGCATACTATCCGAGATATGCAGGTAATTGTGAATAATTGTGGCGGAGGAAGTGCGTATAATTGCTGCCATGTAGATTATAATTATACTTTAGGGGGAAATGTGGCTAATTTTACGGCAATCACAGCCGCAGGAGGAATAGTCGCAAGCTACGATTGGGATTTTAATGATGGAACCCCTAATGGAACTACAGCTAATCCCACTCATATTTATAACATTGCTGCGAATTATCAAGTCAAATTGAAAGTAGTTTATACTTCGGGCTGCAGCGATAGTGCTATATACAAAATAACTTTTAGCCCCCCTCTTATTTCTGCTAACTTTTCTGCTATACAAAGTAGCCCAATGGTATTTGATTTTACCGACTTATCTACTTCTGCTAACACAATTACAACTTGGGCTTGGGACTTCGGTGATGGCACTCTCTCAAGCCTTCAAAATCCGCAACATGTTTATAATGTTCCCGGACTATTTAATGTTTGCTTGACTGTTACAGATAATACAAGTGCTACTAATACTTTTTGTCAAAATGTCTTCGGAAATCTTGGACCTGACGCTTCCTTTTTTGCTACGCCTATTTCGCCCGATTCTATTATGTTTACAGGAACAGGGATAAGTGGCACACCTCCTTATTCTTATTCATGGCAGGTCATTCCTTTTATTAATGGGGGAATCATTAATCCTTATATAGGAAATCCCATTATAGTATTCCCAAGTTCTGGAACATATATCGTTTGTTTTTATATTCAGGATGCAACTGGATTTACAGATACTGCTTGCCAATCCATCATCATCAATATCCCTCCTTCCTGCGACCCGCTTTTTTCCTTCACAACTAACAACATGTCCGCAGACTTTACCCCTACAAATTTCAATACAAATGCCATTTATACTATCAACTACGGAGACGGTTCTGCCCCATCAAGCATAGGACCCGTAGGGAGTCCGCCCATTTTTTCGCATACCTACGCAAACAATGGCGTATATACTGCCTGTATGAATGCCACAAATGGAGCTTGTTCCCAAGATACCTGTTTCAATATAGGCATCAATATAGGCGTGGACATAGACGGATATATTTATTCTGCCCCAGCAGGAGGCACGCCCGATTCGTTTATTGTGTATCTCATAGAATACACAAATACAGGCGGTGGGACTTTGACCAAAATAGACTCTCAATATGTAGCAGGAAATCCTGCCTATTATTCCTTTCTCAATGTCAATTCCAATACGCTCATTTTTCATACAAAGGCAGCTATGACCCTCAATTCGCCTAATTATGCCACCTATATTCCTACCTATTACGATAGTGCATTGCTTTGGATAAATTCTACGCCTATCTGTATTCCTTGTGTGCCGCCTTTGCCTGCGACCTTTGATATATATATGCAAATGGGCATTAATCCGGGTGGACAGGGTTTTATAGGAGGACTTATTTCTCAAGGGGCAAACAAAACAGGCGAACCTGCGGAGGAAATTGTGGTTATTTTGTTTGATATAAATGATAACCCTGTAACTTATACTTATACAAACAATTTGGGGGTTTTTGGGATAAACAACCTTGCGTATGGCACTTACAAAGTTTATCCCGAAGTGGTAGGATTAGCAACACAGCCTTATTTTGTTACGATAGATGGAACAAATCCTTCGTATAATGGCGTTGATATGACGATGGGAGATAGCCTTATTGCGCCTACTGTGGTGGGAATCGAAATGCCTTCTTTGCCTGCTGCGATTGTCTATCCAAATCCTGTTTCAGAAATGCTCACTTTCCAAACAGACTTTCTACATTCTGGCATCATTCATATAGAAATGTTCAATATAATGGGGCAAAAAGTGTATGAATTTTCAGAAATAGCTCATTCAGGGAAATATGAACATGAAATAGCTTGCGAATCTTTGGCAGCAGGAATCTATACTTTGAAAATAGTAGCAGAAAATAATGGCATACAAAATATAAAAGTGATAGTAAATCATTAAATCACTGTTTTTTAGCTATAAAAAAAAGTAGGATAAAGCCTATTTATATAAAGTCTTGAACTTTGTATAAATAGGCTTTTTTATTTGTATAAATAATAGGATGTTTTTTGTAACCGTACTTGCTATTTTCTAAATAGCAAGGAAATTTTATGCAATTCTATTTGTTATTTTCTAAATAGCAAAGAAATTTTATGCAACCGTACTTTTCTTCAAGAAATGACATGTTTACAGGAAAATCTATCTCATTTGAAATATAGCAAAAAGCCACAACTCGAAAGTTGTGGCTTATCCATTTTTTATGTTATACGCAAAAAACCGCACATCTTACATCATATCCATTCCACCGCCATGTGGCATATGTGCAGCTTTGTTGTCGTCTGGTCTGTCTGTTATCACACATTCCGTAGTCAAAAGCAAGCCTGCAATCGAAGCCGCATTTTCCAACGCACTACGCGTTACCTTTGTAGGGTCGATGATACCCGTTTCGTAGAAGTTTTCATACACCTCATCTCTTGCATTGAAGCCATAATCTACTCGGTCCGAAGCCAAAATCTGATTGATGATAACGCCTGCTTCAAGTCCTGCATTTTCTACAATCAAACGAAGCGGCTCTTCCAAAGCACGTCTTACAATCGAAACGCCACTTCCTACGTCTCCTTTGAGAAGATTGTCATTGATGCCGCCTCTGCCCGGTTTCAAAGCAGCGATACAACGCAACAAAGCTACGCCACCGCCGGGTACGATTCCTTCTTGAACGGCTGCTTTTGTCGCATGTAAAGCGTCATCTACTCTATCTTTTTTCTCTTTCATTGCCACTTCTGTCGCAGCTCCTACATATAACACAGCTACGCCGCCCGACAATTTCGCCAAACGCTCTTGCATTTTTTCTTTGTCGTATTCAGAAGTCGTGTTTTCGATTTGAATTTTAAGCTGATTTACGCGTGCTTTGATGTCTTCGTCAATGCCTTTACCCCCTACGATAATCGTATTGTCTTTGTCAATCGTTATTTTATCGCATTTGCCCAACATCTCAATCGTAACCGCGCTTAATTGATAGCCTTGTTCTTCAGAAATAACTACGCCACCTGTCAAAGTTGCAATGTCTTCTAACATAGCTTTTCTTCTGTCGCCAAAACCGGGAGCTTTTACAGCTGCTACTTTCAAAACGCCTCTAATTTTGTTTACCACCAAAGTCGCAAGTGCCTCACCGTCAATGTCTTCTGCAATGATAAGCAAAGGACGAGTAGTTTGCATAGTAGCTTCAAGAGCTGGCATAAGGTCTTTCATTTGCGATATTTTTTTGTCGTATAGCAAAATAAAAGGCTTTTCTAACTCTACTTCCATAGAATCAGCATTTGTTACAAAATAAGGAGAGAGATAGCCTCTATCAAACTGCATACCTTCTACTACCTCAAGATAAGTTTCCAAACCTTTTGCTTCTTCTACCGTAATTACGCCATCTTTGCCCACTTTTTCCATCGCTTGCGCAATCAAATCGCCAATTTCTACGTCATTATTGGCAGAAATAGTGCCTACTTGAGCGATTTCCTTAGAGTCGCTTATGTCTTTTTTCATTTTTTGAAGCTCCGCAACTACCACTTTTACCGCTTCTTCGATGCCTCTTTTCAACTCCATAGGGTTCGCGCCTGCCGTTACGTTTTTCAAGCCTTCGCGCACGATAGCTTGTGCCAAAACAGTAGCCGTAGTTGTGCCGTCCCCTGCGATGTCTGCCGTTTTAGAAGCGACTTCTTTCAACATTTGCGCACCCATATTTTCGATAGGGTCTTTCAATTCGATTTCTTTTGCGACCGTTACCCCATCTTTTGTAATTTGTGGTGCGCCAAATTTCTTGTCAATGATGACATTACGCCCTTTTGGTCCAAGTGTTACTTTCACTGCATTAGCTAATGCATCAACGCCTCTGCGAAGTTTTTCGCGGGCTTCCATTTGAAATTCTATATGTTTTGCCATTTGTGTTAATTGAAAATTGTGTATTTCTCGCAGATTTTCGCAGATGAAAGCAGATTTCGCAGATTAAGAAAAAGGATAAGGAGATATTTTGCCTGTTCTGACTCATCAGTTGAGTGCCTCCTCTGTTCACTGCTAACTGATGACTGTTATACGATTGCGAGAACGTCCGACTCACGCATAATAAGATAGTCTTTGCCAGAGATATTGATTTCTGTGCCAGCGTATTTGCCATACAAAACGTTGTCGCCGATTTTAACGGTAGTAGGTTCGTCTTTTTTGCCAGGACCTACGGCTACAACCGTCCCGCGCTGTGGTTTTTCCTTAGCGGTGTCGGGGATAATGATGCCGCTGACCGTTTTTGATTCTGCGGGTGCAGGCTCAATCACTACCCTGTCTGCTAATGGTTTAATGTCTAATGCCATGATGAATGATAAATATGAGTTATGAATGTGTTAGTAAAGGAAAATGTATTTTATTCATTTTCAATTACTTATGATTTGAAAAATGGTCTCTCAAATTTTGCGCAAAGGTAGGCAAGATATTTGGATTGACCTACGAATTTGTTTTATATTTTGGGACTTATCTAAAAATGTGCCACGTGCTTTTTTTTGCCATTTTGTCAGTTTTTAAGAAAAAAATGACATTTTTTAGGTTTTGGCAGTTACCTTTTCGCAATGCCTGACATCAACTAACTATTATGAACTATGAACTTAATTAATCGTATTTGCTTGTGTTATTTCCCTTACTTCGTTTATATATAAGAGCGGCTGCCTGTGAAGGCAGCCGTTTGACGTTGTTGCCATTTTCCAAATGGCAACAATAGCAAATACGACCATTTAAAAAATGGTAGCTACGGATAACGTACTTGCCATTTTCCAAATGGCAATAATGGTAAACACTGCCATTTAAAAAATGGCAGCTACGAGTATGGTAGCTACGGATTATTTCCTTACATTTGCCTCCTAATTTTCTCAAAAATATGAAAAATATTACTTTGTTGTTTTTCTTGCTCTTGTCTGCCTTTGTTTCGCTGCGCGCACAGTCGCCAGGAGATACGATGGTTACGCCTACCTTTACATACACTTCTGGTACGCGCGACACCATGATTCATTTTCCTGATATTCAGGGACTTACCTACGAAAAAGTCTTCATGTTATACAATATGAGGTGCAAAAATGGCTTGGTTTCGCCCCCCGTTACAGGGCAAACAAATATAGGTTGCGGCGAATGGGATTACAGTTGCAACACCTATATTACCGATTCTTCCAAAGTAGATTCTACGAAGGCAAAGCATCCTTCGCATACTATTAC
>JAYUZN010000243.1:0-2332 GCA_043751755.1 Bacteroidota bacterium
TGAAAGTGAGGTAAATACTTCTGTGGGGAGGATAGATTCTGTAGTAAAAGTAGCTAACTATATTTATATTTTTGAGTTCAAATTGGATAGCAGCGCGGAGATTGCTTTTCAACAAATATTGACTAAAAACTATGCCACTAAATACTGCCCCCCTTTATCCCCCCAAATTGGGGGGATAAAGGGGGGCAAAGAAATCGTAGGTATAGGCATCAATTTCGACAGCGCACTCAAAACCATTGATGAATGGAAAATGGAAGCATTGTAAAATGAAAAAAAATGCCTTATTTTGCCCTTCCGAAAAACGAAAAACATCAAATATACATGGACAAAGGCACTTTACCTACAGGAAGGCTACTCAAAAACAGCACGTATCGCATCGAAAAAGTCTTAGGACAGGGTGGATTTGGAATAACCTACCTCGCCTTGCATGTTGCTTTACAGAAGCAAGTCGTTGTAAAAGAGTTCTTTATGCGTGGCTACTCCATTCGGAATTTAGACAATACTGTAGGGATTCAGTCTTTGGGAGAAATAGATTACCATAAATATAAAGACAAATTCTTAGAAGAAGCCCGTTTGCTCGCCAAATTTGAACATAATCCCTGCATTGTAGATGTAACTGACCATTTTGAAGAAAATAACACCGCGTATTTCGTTATGACCTATATAAAAGGGCATAACCTTACCCAATATGCGCAGCTTACAAACGGCAAAATTCAAGAAACAGAGGCGATTCGAATGGTAAAAGAGTTGGCAATAGCTTTGCGCGAAATGCACAGCAAAAATGTCCTGCACCGAGATTTGAAGCCTGATAATATTTTAGTTGGAGAGAATGGAAAAATTTTTTTGGTGGATTTTGGTGCGGCAAGGGAGTTTATAAGTCAAGAAGCTACGCAACATAGCGTATTGCTTACTCCCGGTTATGCCCCGATTGAGCAGTATGACAATGTGGCGCAAAGAGGCTCATTTACAGACATTTACTCGCTTGGTGCAACCCTCTATCGTGTGCTTACAGGCATAGTGCCGCCTGCTGCTCCTTCGCGCAGTATTCAGCCCATTCAATCTCCCAAACAGCTCAATCCTTTGCTTTCTGAGACCATAAGTCAGGCAATTATGAAGGCAATGTCTTTGCGTCCGCAAGAGCGTTTTCAGTCTATTGATGCCTTTTTATTGGCTTTAGTACAAAAAAATGAGAAAGCTACGCAGCGCGAAAACACTCAACTACATTCAGAAACGCAGTTAGTTCAACCCAACACACAAGTAGTCAAAAATGCTAAAAAACAGGCAGAAATCCCAGAAAAAGCTCCCAACAATGGCTTGTCTTTGGGTAAAGTAATGATAGCTTTAGGTTTTATAGCAGTAATAGGAGGGGCAATCTTAGGTTTTTACTCGCATTGGTTTAGTTGGGAAAAAGAGGAATTAGCCATGCCAGAGATGATACATATAAAAGGGGGCAAATTTAACATGGGGGGAATCCGAAGTGTAGAGGCAGACAAAGATGAGTTTCCAGGACACGCAATTAGTTTATCAAGTTTCTATATTTCCAAAAAGGAAATCACGGTTAGGCAATACAAAGCCTTTTGTAAGGAAAAAAATGTCATTTTGCCTGCAGTTCCCTCTTGGGGCTGGAAGGACGATTTTCCGATGTCAAATATTAGCAGAGAAGATGCAGTGGCTTATTGTAAATGGTTGTCGGTCAAGGCAAAACACCTATATCGCCTTCCGACTGAAGCCGAATGGGAATATGTAGCAAGAGGCGGACAAGGGGGGGCAGGCTTCAAATTCAGTGGCGGAAATAACAAAAATGACGTTTCTTGGAATGAGGCAAATTCGGGAGGTGCACCCCACAAAGTAGGCAGTCGAGACACCAATAACTTAGGCGTTTTTGACATGACAGGCAATGTTTGGGAATGGTGTTTTGATATGTATAGCCCTACCTATTACAAAACAAGTGTATCTAACAATCCGCGAGGTGCTTTAGCCAACCCCAAAATCGTATTAGGCGTGCTGAGAGGGGGGAGTTTTAAGAGCTTTCAAAAGGATTTGCGGGTAACTAATCGGCAGGAATTTATGCCAAATGGCTCTGCGAAAGATGTTGGTTTTAGGGTGGTAAGGGAGTTATGAGGTTTGCAACCGCTTCTAGGGGCTATCGCCCACTCGAAGGGTTGAAAACCTTGAAACTGTTATGAATTTTTATCGAATAGGCAGCCATATTTCCTCTTCCGAATCAGGATTACGGGGTGTTTCACACCCGTTGTTACAAAAAGAATTTAGAAAAAGAAAAAAAGTAAGCACAAAGTCGTAATTTTGTGAATTTCCGACAGTCTCAAAATTA
>JAYUZN010000244.1:0-4574 GCA_043751755.1 Bacteroidota bacterium
TGCCTCAACTGCGCAAAATTGCAGATATATATGACATGAAAATCATCACAATTAAGGATTTGATTCAATATAGACTCAAAAATGAAACCCTTGTAGAACGCCAAATTGAGGTGCAGTTGCCTACACAATACGGTGATTTTGAGCTATTTGCATTTAAAGAAATCAATACAGGGGCTTTACATTTGGCATTGGTAAAAGGGACTTGGGAAATTGACGAGCCGATTTTGGTACGGGTACATTCGTCTTGTGTTACAGGCGATATTTTTGGCTCTTGTCGCTGCGATTGTGGCGCGCAATTAGCAACTGCGATGCAAATGGTGGAAAAAGAAGGAAAAGGACTTGTGTTATATATGAATCAGGAGGGCAGGGGAATTGGGTTGCTCAATAAGCTCAAAGCCTATAAATTGCAAGAAAATGGCAGAGATACTGTGGAGGCAAATTTGGAATTAGGCTTCAAAATGGACGCAAGAGACTATGGAATAGGGGCGCAAATTTTGCGAGATTTGGGGGTTCACAAGATGCGTTTGATGACAAATAACCCCAAAAAGCGGGCAGGTTTGATAGGCTATGGCTTGGAAATTGTGGAAAATATCTCGATAGAAATCCCGTCAAATCCGCATAATGAGGGCTATTTGAGTACCAAAAAAATGAAAATGGGACACGATTTGCAGTTAGCAGCCATCAGTTAGCAGGAATAGAGATTGTAATTATTACTATATATATGCCAGCAAAGGATAAATTTCATCAGACAGTGCGCAATGCCCTCGAAAAAGATGGGTGGATTGTAACAAATGATCCTTATACCATTCCTGTTATGCGCAGTTATGTTTATATTGATTTAGCTGCGGAGAAAATAATAACTGCCGAAAAAGGTATTGAAAAAATAGTCGTAGAAGTCAAGTCATTTTTGAGCCTTTCTCAAATAAGTGATTTGTATAATGCGCTTGGACAATTTCAAATCTATAAAATAGCCGTCAAAAATCAAGAACCTGACCGCATTTTATATTTAGCGATTCCTGAAGATATATTTGATTGGCTGATGTCTGACCCATTTACAATAGAAATTGTTGAAACGTATCAACTCCAAATAATTGTTTTCGATTCTAACACTCAAATTATCGTAAAATGGATAAAATAACACATTACAAACAACTTGCACACAAAGTATTAATGGAGGTGGTGGATTTTACCAAAGCCTTCGACAATCCAGAAATGATGATTGTAACAGATTTTGAACATGGACATTTTATGTTGGTGAGTGATAGGTGGGCAAAAAATAGCCATTATTATGGTCCTCTTATTCATGTTGAAGTAAAAAATGACGGAAAAGTTTGGCTAAGGCATGATGGCACAAATTTAGAAGTGGGAAATGATTTGTTGGCTGCTGGCATTGCTAAGGAGGACATGGTAATAGGCTTTCATTCCCCTTCTATGCGAAAATATACTGATTTTGCATTAGGTTAATCGCTCACAAAACAGATGCTAATCATCGGCTTTTGACGCAAAAAAGCACTTTTCCAATCCTATTACTTGAATCCCCGAATCAAATTAGCAGGATTTGATAAATACTTGCCAACATCTGCGCGTAATTTTGTTTTTTATCTTTAAAACAAATTTACTATGCACACAATTCAACGTATTATTGTAGCTTTGCTATTATCTTTGCTTTGGGCAAACATACATGCGCAAAATATTCCTGCGTCCTTAGACAGCGCACTTACCCATACTTTGGATAGTATGCACAATGCAATGGGAATCAAATCTTTAAGTGCAGCAATACAATTCTCTGATGGCGAGATTTGGGCAAATGCAAAAGGTATTTCCGCACAAAATGTGAGTGTAACCCCCAATCATGCCTATTTAATTGGAAGTATTACCAAAACCATTACCTCGGCATGTGTACTGCAATTAGTTGATGAACAAGTACTTAGCCTTGAGGACAGTTTGTATAAATGGATAGATACCTTTCAATACATCAACCCTCACATCACGATTCGACAACTATTAAGGCATCAAAGTGGCATTTATGATGTCTTGAATAATACCAATTGCCAACCTGCATTGTTAGCAAATACAGACTCTATTTGGGCTGCAAAAGATTTGATTAGTACGTTTATCAAACCTGCTATTGCGCAACCTGGCGGCACTTGGTCCTATTGCAATACCAATTATTTTTTGTTGGGCATGGTCATAGAAGCCGCAACAGGGAACCCTTTTTATGAGGAGATTCGCAATCGTTTTCTCATGCCGCTTGGCTTAAACAGCTTTGCTATTCCTGCTTATGAAAACCTCAATTCTCCTGTAGCTCATGTTTGGTTGGACATAACGGGCGATGGAATTACAGATGATGCCCACAATTTTTATATAAATTATCTTTCCTTAAACTCTGCTGTTGCTGCGGCGGGCGGCTACTTTTCCACGCCTTCGGATATGTGCAAATGGATGAGGGCATATATGAGCGGCAGCTTGCTTTCGCCCAATAGCATGGCACAAGCACAAACTACGATTCCTGCGCCGGGTTTGCCGGGTAGTACGTATGGCTTGGGCTTGGCTAAAAAAACTTTTGCAGGCTATGTGGGCTATGGACATGGCGGCGATTTGGCGTACTCGGCAAATGCTTGGTATTTCCCCAGCAAAGATATTTCTATCACTGTTTTTGGAAATGATGCCGATTACAACTCATGGACGCTTGTGCCTGTTATCGAAGAGTTGCTCAAAAGTTATGATACATGGGAACTCACTGCAAGCGTAGAAGACATTGCTCAAGCGAAATTGGCTTTGCAGGTTTTTCCAAATCCGTTTGATTATCAAGTTTTTGTGGAAATAAACCTCCCCGAAAATGCCAAAGAACTTACCTGTATTTTGAGTAATACGCTCGGAGAAACCTTGGCTACGATTCAAGAAAACCATTTATCAAAAGGACAAAATACGTTTTCTTTTGAAAATATTGGACAATTTCCACAAGGATTTTATGTTGTGCGTTCATATATTAATGGGAATTTGGTTCAAACTACAAAGTTGGTAAAATAATTATATTGCTGGTGCAAGCGTCCGCTTGTACCTCCCTTCTTGAAGTGTCCACTTCGAGTATGGAAGCGGACGCTTCAAGAAACTGCCACAAGCGGACGCTTGCGGCAGCTATCCCGATAAAAAACTACAAAAAGAGGTAAAGATGTCGTAATACATTTTACTTTGTTTTAACTAATAGTAAGAAATGAAAATTAAATAACTTGACAGTTTTATAGTCCCGTAGGGACGCGATATTTATAGAAAAAAACATGCCCCTCTCCCCCTCTTGTTTGTCGTGCTTGCACGAAAAACAAGATAAATTGGGGGGAAACGCCATTTTCTATAAATATTTCGTGCCTACGGCACTACTCGTAGTGAGCAAAGCCGAACTAAGAAATGCTCAAAATGACTGCTATAACTCAACATGTCTGCCATTTTGTGTTCTTTTGCCCCTTTAGGGGCAAAATGTCGGTAGCCCAAAGAAAAACGCCCCAATTCCCAGCAGTTTTTTCGTGCTTGCACGAAAAAACGAATAAAAAATGGGGGAAATACGCATATTTCTACCGACATTTTGTCCCTACGGGACAAGCAAAGCACGATGGCAGACATATTGATAACTAAATGGTTATTTATTTATTTTTCAATCTTAAGAAACACAAATAGGTTAAAATATGTACAACCTCTTTACCGTAAAAAGTAGTGCAGATTGGCAACTTCCTCAAAAAAGCTGCTTAGTCAATTTCTCTTTGCTCAAAGAGATTTATTCGCCTGCTCCTTTTAGGAGTTTTTCTATCAAATATGTATGCGAAGGCAGCGAAAAATACAGGGTAAATGGGAATAATTACCACATAGAATCGGAGCAATATCTGCTTGCAAACCATTTTGCAGAGGGATTTGTGGAAATAGACAAGCCTGTCAAAGGGATATGTATAGACATTGCGCCAGATATGTTATCGGAAGTTGTGGCGAGTTATAGAAGACCCGATACGCCTTTTTCTGACCTTAATTTAGATGTTTTTTTCAATACAGAAGATTTTTTAGAAAACAAATATCAGGCAGAATCTACGCATGTTGGGCAGTTTTTGAAGCAAATGCAATTTGATTTGTGCGAAAATAGCACCCATCAATATCCATTTTCCAAACATTTCTATTTCACTTTGGCAGAAAAAATTGTGGCAGACCATATCCCTCTTTATCAGCAACTTCAGGCTATTCAGAGCCTCAAAGCAGCTACTAAAAAAGACTTGTTTCGGCGGGTTTACAGAGGAAAGGAATATATTGATGTGTATTTTCAGCGTCCTTTGGCAATAGACGAGTTGGCAAAACTGTGTAGCCTTTCTGAATACCATTTTTTTAGGGTTTTCAAAGCGGCATTTGGCATGAGTCCCTATCAATATATGCTCTCCAAAAGGTTGGAATATAGTCAAAAACGCCTCAAACAAGGCAATACCACCATTTCTGATATTGCTTTGGAAGCAGGCTTTGCAGATATTTATGCGTTTAGCAAGTCTTTTAAGCAATACTTTGGGTTAGCACCTACTAAATTTACGTTTTCGTAGCGGTTT
>JAYUZN010000245.1:0-7639 GCA_043751755.1 Bacteroidota bacterium
CGTCAAAATAGGACATATTTGTGTGAAATAATACGTATAATTTTCAATTTATTGAGGCGCAAATATACGGAAATTTAGTAGATTTGCAGAAAAATGAAACACCTCAAATTTTATGCAAATATTTGATGCACTGCTCATCAAAGACACAAAACCTGTTGGATACACGCGCATTTTCACGCCTTTTTCGGTTCAAGAAGTGTGGGGCGTGAAAATAAGCCTCCTTGTTTTGGTAACTTTGGACGGAATCCCTTTCAAAGCCACGCTTATTCCTGCGGGAAACCAGCAACATTCCTTGATTGTAAGCGGCATTATGCAGAAAAAAATAGGCAAAACCGCTGGAGATAGGGTGGCTGTTACCCTTGAAAAAGAGGATATTCCCCGAGAACACCCTTTCCCCGAAGATTTCGATAATGCCTTAGCAAACAATGCCTTAGCCAAAGCATTTTTCTTTACCATTCTTTCTCCCAGCCGACAACGGGTCTTGATTCGCTATATTTGTGATGCCAAAACGGTAGAAATTCGCTTGCAAAGAATCGAAACACTCTGCTTCAAAATGGCAGAAAAGCAGTTACCTGGGGCAAAAGAGGGACACACTTTATAAAAGTGCGTCCCTCTTTTGGGTAATGGCAAAGAAAATGCTTAAATTTGCCCCCTTAAATCACTAGAAAACACAAAATATGTATCTCAATCGAATAGAAGTGCGCAATTTTCGCCTACAAGGGCAGGATATTATTTGGGACTTGAATCCTGATGTCAATATCTTGGTAGGCTACAATGGCTGCGGCAAAACGAGTTTGCTGAAGATGGTGTATGAGTTGTATAAGTATAATTCAGATGACTATTTAGCAGCTAAAGACGAAGATTTAACATTTTTTTTTGAAACTAGTGAACAACAAGCCATAGATAGTATTACTATTTTTGAAGGGAAAGAAAATGATTATCAATTATTTAAGACCTATATGGATGTTGCTTATGATGTATCAATTGATACTTTTACAAATGAAATACAGCTAATAAATACGTTTGATGTTAATTTATCAAATTATAAACAAATATTTTCAGAACTAAAAGATTTCCCTTTTAAAAGTTCTTTATTAGATTTAAGTCTTGAAAAAGTGAAATTAGCTTTTTTGTTATCTCATAATAAAATACGAAAAGACTTAGAAAAATTGCATTTTGAGACAGAAACTTTGACAGAAATAGAAAAAAAAGAGATTTCAAAGAAAATAGACATGGCTGCTTTGCGCAGAAAAAAATTCATTAAAATTGTTGATAGACTTTTTGCAGAAACGCATAAAACCCTTGATACAGTCGAGGCAGATTTCTCTTTTTTAGATGCAGAGAAAAATGAAATTTCCCTCTTAGCCCTTTCTTCGGGCGAAAAGCAGCTTCTTTATATTCTCCTTACGGTTTTTCTCCAAAACCACGAACCCAGTATATTATTGTTAGATGAACCAGAAATTTCTATGCACATTTATTGGCAGCGGGAACTTATTAGCATTATTCGAGAACTTAACCCAAATTGTCAGATGATTATTGCTACACATTCTCCCACAATTATTAGTCAAGGTTGGTTTGATAATATGAAAAATTGGGAAGATATTATTTCGCCTTATTATTCACAACCTACTATGATAGGCTTTGAAACGGCAGAATCGGCTCAAGAACGGAAAAATATATTTAAGTCTCTAAAAGATACAAAACAGATAAACTATTATATCCATTTCTATTTGCATTATTTAACTTACAAAGAAATTATGGAATATTGTGTACCTTTAGGAATCAGAAGCATAGATTATTTTGTATGGGCTATCTGCGAGCCGCTATCCGATAAACAAATTACAGAGCTTATGAATTTAGATTTGGCAGATAAGTATGAATTTAGCAAATTTATTCATAACACTCACAATACACAAGAGGCAATAAATATAGCAGATTACTTAGTTCAAACTTATGGAAAAACACATTTTGGGTTAGAAAATATTTGGCGAAAAACCACAAATAACAAAGAAAGAAAGCAAGTATTAGATTTTGCCGAAAAACATAAGTTGAGTCTTGATAATATAAACTTTAATCATTTCAAATCCCTCAAACCTCAAAATGGCAAAAATAACCGATAAAGACCTTGTGCAGACTTGGGCAGCAGAAGCACGTATGTACAAAAAAGTAGCTGTTTTGGTAGAAGATTTGCGAGATATGCCTTTTTGGAGAAATATGTTATATAACTTGGGGCATACCCCTATAATTGCCGATTTTCCTTATAAATCTGCCGCAGGAAAAAACGATATTGAGCGTTTTGTAGATTATTTAGCAATAGAACATGTTGCAGGACATATTTTGCTATGCAGAGACAGCGATAATGAGTATTTTTATCAATCAAAACCCTATCTTTCAAAACCTTACGTTTTGCAAACTTACGCATATAGCATTGAAAATATCAAATCATATCCACCCCATTTGACGCAAATTTGCGAAGATATTTGCCTTTTAACTTATGATTTTGAAGGTTTTTTTCAACAATATTCGGAAATTATCTTTCCTGTTTTTTGCTATTATCTTTATTTTCATCAAGAAAAATATCCCGAAAATTGGAAAGACTTGATAAGTGTAAAGAAAATAACAGAAGTAATTGCCTTGGCACATTTAGACAAAAATGAGCAATATAAATGGATAGAAACCCCTGATAAAGAACAAGATATAGCAGACTTGTTCAAGATATTGCAGCAAAAAGTAAGGGATTTTGTAGCAGAAATGGAGGCTATTTTAGCAGAAAATAGTTTACTTGACTTTGCCAAAGAAAAATTAATTTTTATTCAAGAGGAAATAAAACAACTTATCCCTTTTTCAAATCCATCTTCTCATATTTTTAACTTTATAAATGGGCATTTGATTTGGGATAAAGTAACCTTGCCTTTATTTCAAAAAATAATTTCCTTAAAAACAGCAGAATATATCACAACTTTATCCCCAGAAAAACACAACGAATACCTGAATTTAGTAGCGGAAAAGGATATTTTTTCGTTATTAGATGACAGTTACAAGTATCATTTTCAAACTAAAATGCCAAAATGCCCACTTGTGCGTAAAATACAACAAGATATTCACAAGATTTTTCCCTCAAAATGAACAAACCTACATCTGCGAAAATCTGCGTCTCCATCTGCGCAAATCTGCGTGAAATTCCCCTATTTTTCCTACTCATTTTCCCATTTTTCCTTTTCTCCCAAAACTCCTTCCCAAAAACAGACACAATTTCCCTCAAAAATGACACCCTTTTTCTCAGCCAAAAAAACATAGTTCCCTTTTCCGAAAAAATAACAGGGCTCATAGATACTTGTTACACAACAGATTATGCCAAAGGCATTTTCCTTATAAATAAAAACTGCGCCTCAAAAAGCCCTTTTATAATTGAATATCGATATTTTGCTGCCCCCTTAGTTTCTCCCGAAATTGCCCTCAAAAAAATAAAATTCACCAAAGATACCCTTGATTTTCGGCAGTTTATCATTCCTGAAGACATGGCTTCAAACCCTTGGCAGGAGATTGGAGAAACCTCAAAGCTGCGCAAAACAGGACAAATAACACGCGGACTTTCTGTAGGAAATGCGCAAGGAGCAACTTTAACATCGGGTATGCGCCTACAAATTGAAGGAGATTTGGGAGATGGTTTGCAAATTGTAGGCTCTATTACAGACGATAACATTCCGATTCAGCCTGATGGCACGACGCAGCAAATTTCGGATTTTGACAAAGTTTTCGTACAATTAAAGAAAAATGGCTTTTCTGTAACCGTTGGCGACTACGAAATTCAGCAAAAAAACACCCGTTTTGCAGACGTTTATCGCAATGTTCAAGGCATAAAAATAGCTTATGACAAAGGAAAAACGAAGGCTTTTGCAAGTGGAGCGATTGCAAAAGGCAAGTTCCACACAAATTCTCTCATAGCCTTAGACGGAGTTGCGGGTCCCTATCAACTCACAGGCAAAAGTGGCGAAAGATATTTTACCGTTTTGGCAGGCAGTGAAAAAGTCTATTTGAATGGAAAACTCATGCTTCGGGGCGAAACGAATGATTACATAATGGACTATAACACAGCTCAAATTACCTTTACAACCAAGCAAGTAATTACAAATATTACCCGAATTATTGTGGATTTTGAATATACAGACCGCTTTTTCAATCGTAGTTTGCTCTTTGCGCAGGCGGAACACACCTTATATAAAGATAAAATAAATCTGCGCATTTCCTACGGGCGAGATGCCGACAATGCAAATGCCCCTTTTGACAACAAAGACGCTTACAACGCTGTCAAAGACACGCTGGCGACTATGGGAGATGCCCCTGGCGGGCTTGTTTATACTTCTGGGGCGATTTTGGACAGCAATTTTAACAGAACAGTTCCCTTTTATTATGAGAAAGACAGCCTTGTAAATGGTATCAATTATAACAACATTTTTGTCTATGCAAGTGATTCATTATTAGCAAGATACAGAGTTTTTTTTACGTTGGTAGGCAAAGGAAAAGGCTATTATAAAAGAGACATTTCAGGCTTTAATAATTATGTTTATAAATGGGTCGCGCCCGATTCTGTCGGCAATTTGCAAGGAGATTATCTGCCTGTAAAAGTTTGGATTTTGCCCAAAAAGTTGGAAACTACAGACGTTTTTCTCAAATATCAACTCACGAAAAAACTCCATTTTTATACAGAAAATGCCCTAAGTATTGAAGATAAAAACCTACTTTCCCCCAAAGATGATGCAGATAACAAAGCCTTTGCGCATCTTTCAGGCTTGAAATGGGAAAATATAAAGTTGCGAGATTCATTGTTATTGACAACAGATGTGAGTTATAGTTTTGTGGCACAAAAATTCAATAATTTAGACAGGGTTTATAAGGCAGAATATGGGCGTGTTTGGAATTTTAATGAGCTTACAGGCAAGCGTTACAACGAAAATATTGCTATGGTAAAAACGCAAATTGCTTATAAAAATAATCTAAAATTACAGACTGAAAATGGCATAAGGCAGACCGGGGCGGGGCGTTTTGCTTTTCGACAGGCTTATACTTTTTCGAGCAATTCTTCCAAATTTTTACAAGGAACTTACACTTATACGAATATTTTTGCCAAAGAAGATTCCATTTTTCGTAAAGCTATGTGGCAACGACATGAAGGAGATATTTTTTATAGAAACAAAGGACTAAAAATAGGCACAGAAATTTGGATTGAAAACAAAAAGGAAAACCTTGCCGATTCTGCTGCTGTAGGTTCTCTGCTTTTTTATGACTTAAAACCTTATATAAGAACCCTTGAAAATGAGAAATTTTTGATGGATATTTCCTTTAATTATCGCTATGATAAAGAGTTTTATGAACAAAAATTGCGCGAAAAATCGGTAGCTTATACCACTTTTTTTAAGATGGGTTACACCCCTTCTGAAGTGTTTAGAATCTTAAATACTACTTCCTATCGTTTGCTTAATATCTTGGATACTACCTTTTTACGTACAGGTTTAAACACAAATCGAGTCTTAAATACCAATTTACAAACGACTTTTATGCCAAAAAGCAGACTTGTAACTTTGAATGTTATTTACGAAATTTCTGCCGAGCAGATTGCGCAAAGAGATGTACAGTATATACAAGTCATTCCGGGATATGGCACGTATGAATGGATAGATGCGGACAGCAATCATATTCAAAGCGTGAATGAATTTGTGTTGTCAAATAATCCGCTTTTGGCAAATTATATTCGCACGATTTTGCCTACACAAAGGCTTGTACCTACCACAAAACCCGCTTTACAGGCAAATATGCGTTGGGATTTAAAGAAGACCTTTCCAAAATCGAAAAATATTTTCACAGAAACTGTTAGGAATTTCAAAACATATACAACCTTGCGAATTTCGCAAAGCAAGCAAAGAGAAAACTCCTTTTCTGCCTATCTTGTACGGCTGCGAGAAAAGCAAAATGATACAGCTTTGATAGATATGGGCTACAATTTTCGGCAGGAATTTACCTTTTTCCAAAATTCTACAAAAGGGGATTTTCGTTTTGCCTATCAAAATAATCAACAAAAACAGTTTTTGAACACAGGAACGGAAACAAGGGGCAATCATGCTTGGACTTTTGCGCAACGTTTGACTTTGGACAATAACAAAAGCCTTGAAATTGAGTCGAATATCGGCAAAAAATTTGCAAATGCTATCAATTTTCCCGTAAGAAATTATACAATTAATTATTTTGACACACGTCCACAACTCAACTGGCAACTTAGCCGAAAATTGCGGGTTTCTGGGGCATATCAATACAAAAATAAACAAAATATAAGCGATTCTTTGTATGTGGATTCCAAGTTATTTATGCACAAAATTATTCTTGAAAATCGTTGGAATCTGAAAAATAGAAACAACCTCAATACAAAGTTAGAATTGGTACGTATTACACAAACAAATATAGGAGATGGGGCGAATTTTACGGCAAATTATGAATTGTTAGAGAGCCTAAAGCCCGGTTTTAATGCGGTTTGGCAAAGCACTTTGACGTATTTTATCTTCAAAGACATGGAACTTTCGCTCACTTATGAAGGTAGGGCTTCGCAAGGCTCGGCAGTTATTCATACAGGCAGGGCGCAGGTAAGGGCATTTTTCTAGGAAAATGTGAAATCTTCACAACATTATTGGACATAGCTTAATATAATATTTTGAGTACAAATATGGCTATTTTGAGGCAATTCGCCCAAAAATCTTCCCCCTATTTCACGATATCATCTACACTTTGCTGCGAAATCGGGTGATAGCCCGCCCTTGCCTTCGCATAAATCCGTTTTGCCCTCACAGCCCCGTCCGTTGTTTTCATCATTTCTTCATACAAAGGAAGCAAAAACTTACGCCTCCCCACAGCATTCAAGAAAGTATCTACCGCATTATAGGCGACTGTATAGTTATAACGGAGTGCCAACTCATACCAAGTACATTGAATTTCAGGGTTTTGGCTTTCTGTAAAATGAAAATCCTTGTCTAATTGTGCCATTTTTTTAGCATCTAATTCTTTGGGTAGTTTGCGCAAAAAATGTACCCATTCATGGCTATTCCACTTTTCTGTAGCGATTTTTTCGCCTGCAAGATAGGCTTTTTGGGCAGCTTCTACCTTCTCAAAATTCGGAGAATGTGCCACAGGGCAATTTTTGGGCAAGCCTGCGCCATATACCCATTCTTGAATATTGACGGTTTCGGCTTGTTTGGGCGAAAGAAGGGGCTTCAATTTCTCCAAAAAGCCCTCTGTTGTCATAGATTTAAAGGCATTTTCTGCAAAATAAACCTTCAAAAAAGCGTCCCATTTCTCCCTGCCCACCGTTTCTTCCAATAAACGCAGAAAATAATAGCCTTTAACATATGCAATATCCGTAACCCCATCATCAGGATTTCTACCTTTGAGGTTCAACTTCAAAGATTGGTCTGCTGCGGGCAAGTCTGCGAGGGTTATGTCTAACTCCTGTCGGCTCAAAGTCGTGAGCATTTCCGAATAATCTCGCCCTTTCAAAGCCTCCATTATCCGCATTTCTACATAAACCGTAAAAGCTTCATTGAGCCAAAAGTCGTTCCAAGTCGCATTTGTAACCAAATTTCCTGACCAAGAATGT
>JAYUZN010000246.1:0-2740 GCA_043751755.1 Bacteroidota bacterium
CGT
Source organism: Bacteroidota bacterium (assembly GCA_043751755.1). Classification (GTDB taxonomy): domain Bacteria; phylum Bacteroidota; class Bacteroidia; order J057; family J057; genus JAAFHL01. The sequence goes on from JAYUZN010000246.1 coordinate 4, forward strand.
CTATCGATATTTATCGCCCTTGAACCTGCGCCATACACCCTTTCATCGCTGTCCAAAAACATACGCACGCCCGCAATGCCTTCGCCTTTGTCTTGAAAAAAGCCTAATTCATCTGTTGCCAGCGTTTTGCCATCTTTGTAGTAGGTCAGGCGCATAGGACTGTGCTTTATCGAAATGGCATAGCGGTTATTTCCCCAACGAATAATGGTGGCATTTGGCACAGATTTGTCTATAACATTGGTCCAAGTGTGCGGAACACCCGTTACGGCAATGCTATATGCAGCAGGTTCTTCTCTATTTGGGTCAAAAGATACGCCTATAATCTCATCTGTGAAATAGGTAAGTTGTATAGATTTGCGCGAACCTTCGATAAGCAAGCCGTTAGGAATCGCTTTTATATTTAAAAAACTGCCTATATCCTGCCCATCTCTGCCGTCTGCTACCTCCAATTTTCCATTGGGATAGATTTGCATTTCGGGATAAAAAATGTCTTTGTCGCCTACTTGTTTTGCTACCCGAATACCTTGTGCATCACGAAACACGCAGCCAATTTGCAAAAAAGGTTCGTCTTTGTCAAACTTATAAAAACGGCGAATGTTATAGCCGATTTGATAGGTATTTGGCGCAATTTTTTTCATCAAAGTACGCTTGTCGTCTTTGCCCCAATCGCCTTGCACATAGCGCCAGCCACTCGGTTCGTCTGCTGTGCCAATGATTACGCCTGTGTGAATATAGACATTGCCCTCATAATTGTTGAGTGCCAAATTGCCCCTATCTGCATGAAAAGTGATAGTAATGGAATCGTCCGCTGTAGGGTTTTCGGGTTTGACCTCGATGGTTTGTGCAAAAAGAAGCGAAAAGCTCAAAATGAGAGATAGGAAAGACAGTATTTTTTTCATCATAAAATGGAATTGTTTTTTGACTGTTACAGAAAGTGCCGTAAAAATACGGAAAAATCTGATTCTATGGGTAAAAACCAAAAAAATAGGTGCAAGTAAGGCGTAAAACCCTACTATCCGATTTTACAAAGGTTTTTCTGGCGCAATAGCCATTACTAACTTCCATTTTTTTTGCAAGGGGTTTTTGTGTATATAATCTATCTTTTGTTGCCACACTTCGGGAACTATTTCACAACCTCCGTTTCCGCCAACTGCTTCTGATAAATCCTACTATAATAGCCCCCTTTTTCTAGCAAAACCTCATGCGAACCCTCCTCACTTATCCGCCCATTTTCTATCACCAAAATATGGTCAGCATCTTGAATACAAGAAAGCCTATGTGCAATCTGAATGACTGAACTTTGCTTATTTTCGCTGCGAAAACGCCGCAATTCCCCCAAAATACTCTCCTCCGTTTGTGTATCTACCGCAGAAAGCACATCATCTAATATAAGCAATTCAGGTTTTCGCATCCATGCGCGTGCAATCGAAATACGCTGTTTTTGCCCGCCAGAAAGATTTACGCCTCTTTCCCCAATCTCCGTTTGATAGCCTTCCGTAAAACCCACAATGTTATCATGTACAGCTGCTACTTTTGCCGCATTTTCTACCTGCTCTTGTACAGGATTGTGCGTACCAAAAGCAATATTTTCGGAGATAGAATCCGAAAAAAGGAAAACATCTTGCGGAGCATAGCCCATTTTGCTGCGAAGTTGCGCTTTATTTAACAATTTTATGTCATTTCCATCTATCAAAATCTCCCCAGAATCGGCATCATACATACGCATAATGAGCTGACACAAAGTAGTTTTGCCACAACCTGCGGGACCAATAATCCCCAATTTTTGTCCAGCTTCGAGGCGAAAAGAAATATTTTCCAAGGCCCGAATCCCTGTATCAGGATAGACAAAAGCCACCTCTTTCATTTCCACTTTTGTGTCCGATTTCAAAGGGTTTTGCAAGCCTTCCCTAAAACGCACCGCAGGTTCCTCTTTCAAAAACTCATTTATACGCGCCTGACTTGCCGCCGCTTGCTGTGTTAAAGTCGTAACCCAGCCCAAAGCAATAATGGGCCACGCCAACAAAGAGGTATAAATCATAAATTCCGCAATATTCCCAATCGTTATATTGCCCGCAATCACTTCTTCCGCACCAATCCACACCGTAAACACGCTGCTCAAGCCCATCAAAAACATCACTAAGGGATAAAAAATGGCATCTATTTTGGCAGCATACATAGAACGGATTTTGTAGGTTTCCGTTTCCTGTGCAAACTTCCTTTCCGTCTGTGCCTCCTTTGTATATGCCTTCACCACCCGAATCCCAGAATACATTTCCTGCGTAAAAGTGTTCAAAGTCGCCAACTGTTCTTGAACGCCTTTACTCCTTTTTTGAATCATAGATTGCACTACGTATATCATGACGCTCAAAACAGGCAGGGGCAGGAGGGCAAAAATGGTGAGTTTTACATTGATATTCAGCATGGTTATCACCACCAAAATAAACAAAGTAAAGGTATTGATGGTGTACATCAACCCCGGACCCAAATACATACGCACCCGATTCACATCTTCGACAATGCGGGACATCAGGTCGCCCGTTCTATTTCTGCGATAAAAAGCCAGAGAGAGATTTTGAAAATGCTCATAAATGTCATTTCGCATGTCATATTCTATCAGGCGCGACATATATATAATGGTCTGTCGGGTAAAAAACAGGAATACGCCCCGTATCAACGCCAGCCCAACCATAATTCCGCCAAACACCGCCAAAGCCTGTGTAATAAGGGCAGAAAATTG
>JAYUZN010000247.1:0-7478 GCA_043751755.1 Bacteroidota bacterium
GTTTGGTCGGACAAGGGCGCGGAAAATGTCATTAAAATTAGGCTAAATCATTTCTATAACAACCAATTAATAGGTCTACACTTTGGCACATGACCAAATTTTTTGCGGAAATAAATCGTGCTGTATGGGCTATTATTCGCTCCCCAAACGAAATTCGTTCCTGCTACAGGCTGTTGTCCACAACAAGGGCTTCCCGAACTTGCCCATAGCCAATTTGCTGTGTTAAAATTGACGTTTGTATTCCAACCCACAGCAGGTGTAGTTGAGGTACACAGCCATGTGGCATCAGAGATGAGGGTCGTTTGAGCAAGAATGGTCTGGAAAAATAAGCCATAACCTAACAAAAAGTAAAGAATTGGTTTCATATTAAAATGGATTGAATAATGAACTTGTAGCTACATGTTGGTTGTGTTGCAAAAAGTAAACTTTCAGGTTTCTTTTTCCTATCCTTGTCATTCAGCTAAAAAATGAATGGAATAGAAAAACAGTTTCTTGCGCAGCTTTCAGATAGAATGTGTTGGAATTTCATTTTTCATCAATAAAAAAACCGGAATCATAGCAAAAAGAATTACTCACTACCTCAGGCATAGCCCATTTTTCCCAGTACATCTGCCTTTGCTTGCAGCTTTGTGAGAATGCGTTTACGTACCATTCGCAACACAACAGGCGATTTGTAGCGCAGAAGTTGCTGGCTGATAACTTCTTTATCCGAATAACCTTGCAGATAGTACAAGGCTAATACTTTGCGTTCTTTGGGCGCAAGAAGGCTCAAAATGGCTTCTAAGGCGGCAAAATTATCCTCAGAGTTGCTGTCATCAGAGATGAGTTTGTGGGCATAGGTAGCCTCGTCCAAAGGCTGATTGTGGGCGATGTTGTATTTTCTGAACCAAGTGCGTACATGATTGCGGGCAATGCCTGTGGCAAAAGTAGCAAGGCTACAGGTAGGATTCAGCGTTTTTCCTGCCTCAAAAAGCTGATACGTGGTGAGGAGTGCGTCATGGACAATATTTTCGGCAAAAAGCGTATCTATGCCGTAGTTGCGACATTGACAGCGAATGTAGGGCAGCAACTTGCTGCGAAGGGCGTGGTAAGTTTCATTTGTGAGAGAAAGTGTGTTCATGGCAGTTCTGTTTGGCGTTGTGAAGTAATTGTTTTAATTACTTTACAAAGAAAAAACAGATTGCTGAATTTTTCCATCGATAACTAATGAACAGCCTTGTTTATCCCACGAAAGTAGGGGATTTTATAACAAAAGACGGATTATAGGAGCCAATCTAAGAAATCTTTTCGCTTGTCCGGAGCCAAAGTAATACAGGTTTGCTTGCTATCTCGTAGGATAATTTCACTCTTTTCGTATGTCTGCCATTTAAGCAGCGTTAATCAAGTCCTGTGGGGCGAAATTAGCCATAAATTGGGGATTAAAAAAAAGATTCGGGTCATTTTCAATATGTCTGCCATTTTGCGTTCTTTTGCCCCTTTAGGGGCAACATGTCGGTAGCACGAAGAAAAACGCCCCAATTCCCAATATAGTTTTTCGTGCAAGCACGAAAAACGAATAAAAAATGGGGGAAATACGCATATTTCTACCGACATTTTGTCCCTACGGGACAAGCAAAGCACGATGGCAGACATATTGCAAATATAGACAATTTGTGGGAATAAATCCTATTTTCGCAAAAAAAAACGCAGACAAAGTTTCCTTTATCTGCGAAATATGCTTTTATCTGCGAAAATCTGCGTGAAAATGAAATCCTACACAAAAAGCGAAAACAACCAATACAAGCCGCCTGATACTAAGATAGTTACGGGTAAAGTAAGTACCCATGCTGCGCCAATATTCCGAATCGTTTCAGGTTGCAAGTTTTTCGTTCCGCCTGTCGCAACCATCGTGCCTGTTATGGCAGAAGAAAGGATATGCGTAGTACTCACAGGTTTGCCCAACCATGTACTCAACTGAATCGTACTTGCTGCCATCAACTCAGCCACCATGCCTTGCGCATAAGTGAGGTGCGTTTTGCCAATTTTTTCCCCAATCGTTACTACAATGCGTTTCCAGCCTATCATTGTGCCAATCCCCAACGAAAGGGAAATCAAAGCGATAACCCAAACAGGAGCCCAATCCGTATAATCTGTAAGTGTTTTTACCTCTGTTTTAAGCGTTTTGAGGGCTTCTTTATCCTTAAAAGCCTCTATTTTTTTGAACTCCTCGCCCATGTTTTTGGTCAGTTTTTGGATTTTTTTGCGCACTTGAAAACGGTTTTTGCCATTATCTTCCGTTTTGAGAACGGTCAGTTTATCCTTTAATTCGCCCAAGTCTTTGATAAAACTTGTATTGCCAGAAGTTACAAGTGCTGCTTCGATTTTGGCAATAGAAGCCTCGCAAGCCGTCAGGTTAAAACTTTTGCCAACCGTAAATACCTTGCTTGCAAAAGAGCCTTCTGTAAAATTATTGGTATTTAAGGCAAATTGAAAAGGCAAAAACATCATCAAAATAATCATCATCAAGCCCACGCCTTTTTGCCCATCATTTGAGCCATGTGAGTAGCTCACACCTGTGCAGGTCGCAATCAAAAAGGCACGAATCCAAATCGGAGGTTTTGAGCCTTTTGCGGGGGCAGTGAATAGGGCTTGATTATTTTTGAAAAATACCCGAAATAGATACATCAAGCCGATTGCCAACGCAAAACCAACCGTAGGCGAAATGAGCAAAGACATCAAGGTTTCGCCGACTTTTACCCAGTTCGGACCATCGCCGCCATGTTTCATCTGAAAAGCAATGCCTATTCCTATCAAAGAGCCAAACAAGGTGTGCGAACTTGAACAGGGAATGCCATAATACCAAGTAAAGACATTCCAAAAAATGGCTGCAATTAATACGGAAAAAATCATGGCAATATTTGCCGAAAGCCCCAGATTCATCATATCGGCAATGGGCAAGAGCTTTACAATTCCCATAGCAACGGTTACGCCGCCTGTACATACGCCTACGAAATTCCAAAAACCTGCCCAAATAACGGCTTGTTTCGGTTGCAAAGTGCCTGTATATATAACGGTCGCTACGGCATTAGCGGTGTCATGAAATCCGTTTACAAACTCAAATGCACAGACCGCCAAAATGCAGAGAATGAAACAGATAAAACTAAGTGTACTTAAATCGCCCATAAGGAATTGTGTAAATATTTGGCACAAAGATATAGCCTTAATATTAAGAAATTGTTAAGGAAAGATAAAACTACCTATTTTTGAGGATTAGAAGTTGAATTGAGCTTGAACCCGTAATAACCTGCCTTTTTGCGCATTGTCTTGTTTCACAAAATCGCTGGTTTTTCGGCTTGAAATGACATAAGCTGCTACGATTTCGAAGTATTTAAAAGGCTGATATTCAATCCCTGCTTCTATTTCATTGACCAAGTGCGCACGTGCGTCTAATTCTGCTTTTTTGGCACCATCATAATATTGCAACCTTGTAAAAGGCAAAATCGTTTGCTTTTTTATATCCCATTTATAGCAAAAAGTAACGTAGCCGCCTGTAAGGGCTTGGGTTTCGATAGAATCCGTTGCAGGATTGAATTGCGGACCTCTGCCGATATTGTATTCGGCTAATATCCCAAAAGGCTTCGGATATAAACAGACAGAAGCTGCGAGTCTTTGGTCGCTATAGGTATAATCTTTGGCTACTTTTACCCCCGAACTGAGCTGGTCTTTGGCAAGCGTATATTTTCCCGTATATCCTTGAATACCCGGCTCAATAATTTGAGTCCCTATTTCAAATGGGTAGCTCACACGCCCTACAATGTGCAGGTTATTATTCAATTCGGGCTTATTTGCCACTTGCCCATTGTAAATCCCAAACCCTACTACCCCATAATCTCCTGAGCCTTTCAACCCTTTGCTAATCAATTCTTTATATAATTCTCGCTTTTGGGCGGGAGCATAATAAAAATTTACGCCTAAATCTCGTTCATTGGGTACAGCACTGTTCAAGGCATCATTACGGTCTAAGGGCAAGCGATTTTGGCTGGATTGCATATTTTCAAACCCGTAAGGCACCTTGCTTTGCCCTACTCTAAACCGAAATTCTTTCTTTTTGTCTATCGAAACATCAAAATAGGCATCTCTGACTTGCCCAAAATGCAGGGCGGTCGAAGAAGGGGAAGAGGCAAAGTCGGGTTGAATGTAAAAATAGAGATGTTCGCCAATATCTCCGCTAAAAATAAGCCGTAAACGCCGAATAAAAAAACCGCCATTATCGCCCCAAGACTTATCACAGGTCTCGCATTTGAGGTCAGGGTTGGTTTCTAAGAGCCTATTATAACGCACTTGCGTATAACCTCTTAGGCTAATTTTGTCATACCAATTCACTTTTTTGTCTTTGGTAGCAGTTGTATCAGCTTTTTGCGCCAATACGGGCATACAAAAAGCGAAGAAGCAGAAAACGAAGGTCAATACTTTTGTCATAAATGTGTGTAATTTGTATGAGTGAATAAATTAACATTAAATAAACGTTAAATTAATTTTGATGCAAATTAATAAGTCTTATGTTTCTTATATATTAACAAAAAATGTCTAATATTAACAAATTGTTAATATTATGTTAGCTAATAGACAAAAAAGAAGGCAAACGTTTTTTTACATTTATTCCCACTAATTTGCATTTAACCCAAATTTTAAGCTACTTTGCGCCTCGAAAATTCGTTATTTGCGAAATACTACAAAAAAGAACATATTATTTTTTATCATCATATTTTTATTTCATGTTAGAAACAATACAAATAAATGAGTTATTAGACTTATTCCTCCGTGGCATTGTCAATGTGCTGCTTTGCTTCGTTATCGTAAAATTCATTTACAGCAGTCGCAGCAACAATCGCGAATTTATTTTTGCTTTGTACGCCTTCAATGTAGTTATTTTTGCCCTTTGCTGTTTGCTCAAAGACGTAAAGATGGAATTAGGCTCAGGATTTGGGCTTTTTGCCTTGTTTGGTTTGCTCAACTATCGTACAGAGGTCATGAAAACTAAAGACATGACCTATTTATTGGTGGTTATTGCCATTGGTTTTATCAATGGTTTGTGTGTATTCAAAAATGTGGGAGACGTGTTAGAAGTCGCCTTTTTGAATCTGCTTATTTTGATGGCTATCTACGTGTTGGAAAAAGTGATGCTTGCCAATTTCCCGATGAATACCCGTATTCGCTACGAAAAAATTGAGCTAATCCTCCCAAGTCGCCGCGCAGAATTGTTGGAGGATTTGCAAAAACGCACAGGCTTGGAAATCACCGACATCACCATTGATGACATCAATTATTTGAATGATACGGCGGTGATTAATATTTATTATAAGGATAAAAAATAGGCTTTTTTTCACGCAGATGAACGCAAATAAGAGCAGATAACGCAGAAAAGCCCTATATCTGCGAAATCTGTTTTCATCTGCGAAAATCTGCGCGCTCCAAACAATTTTCAATATGCAAAAACAATTCTTTCTTCTCGCTTGTTTATTCCTTGCTTTTTCGCTCACAGCGCAGACCCTCACACAACAATGGGCTGCCCGTTTCAATGGCGAAGGCGATTTTACGGATAAATTTACCTGTACAGCCTTAGACAATGCAGGAAATCTCATTGCCGCAGGCTATACCCTTCGCAATACGCTGGGCAGAGATGTGTTGGTCTGCAAATTTTCGCCTACAGGCACGCTGCTTTGGACTTATACCTACAATGGCTTAGACAATGGCGATGACGCTGCCAATTCCATTGTGTTAGATAATGGGAATAATATTTATTTTACAGGTTATACCAAAACCGTAACTGCTCAAAATGACATAATTACAGCCAAAATAGAGGCAAATGGTGCGCAAGTTTGGCTCACTAATTACAATTATACGGCTAATCAAGATGATGAAGGGGCAAGCATTGCCTTAGATAAATCGGGCAATATTTTGGTTACAGGCAAAAGTGATAACGACCCGCTCAAGACCACAAATGACGATTATATTACGGTTAAATACAGTGCATCAGGCGTGCAGGCATGGGCAATGCGCTACAATGGACTCGGAGATGATGGCGACAAAGCTCTGAAAGTCCTGTCTGATGTGAATGATAACGTATATATTACAGGCACAAGTTTCAATGGCTCTGATGACGACTATACGACTATCAAATATGCTTCAGCGGGAACGCAAACATGGATAAGAATCGAAGACAAAGGCGCGAATGACCGAGTTACAGGCATGTCTATGGACGCAAGCGCGAATGTCTATGTTACAGGCAGAAGTAATACGATAACTTACGATTATTACACCGTAAAATACACAAGTGCAGGGGTTTATACTTGGCAAAACGTCTTTGATAATGGCGATGACGATAGGGCAATTGGCATTGTTACAGAGGCAAATGGTGTTTCTTACGTTACAGGGCAGGTCGCAAATGCTGTTACAGGCTTTTACGATTTTGCCACTATAAAAGTCAATGCAGATGGCACAACAGGCTGGAATAGTTTGTATGCAAATGCCGCAGGAAATGATGATATTCCCGTTGCGATTGCTTTGGATAATGCTGGAAATGTGTATGTTACAGGAAATGCAGACATTGCAGTTACTTCAAAATTGTATGATATTATTTCTATAAAATACGACAATGCAGGTGCGCAACAATGGCTCGCAACTTATAATGGCGCAGCAAATCAAAGTGATGTTTCTGGGGCGATAACAGCAGATAACAACGGAAATGCTTTTGTGGTAGGCAGCACAGAAGATGCGCAAACCCAGAAAAAAGGGCTTGTTTTCAAGCAAAATACGGCAGGTGCGCCTGTTTGGACGGGAACTTACAATGGTTTGGGCGACAATGCGGACAATGTGCGTGCGATGACTCGTGATGGAAATGGCAATTTCTATTTGGCGGGCTACACTTTTCGCAAAGGACAAGACCGAGATATGCTCACCGTCAAACTTGATACAAACGGGGACACTGTTTGGACACGTACTTTAAACGGGCTTTCAAACAGCACAGACGAGGCGGTAGGCATAGGCATTGACCCTTCGGGAAATATAATCATTGGCGGTTTTGCCAAAAATTCGGGGCAGTCTTATGATTATTTTATTGCTAAATACAATCCTATTGGCGATACTTTATATACGCGCGTGTATAGTGGTGCGCAAAGCAAATCGGACAAGGTAGCTGATTTTACCTTAGATGCAGCAGGAAATATTTATGTTACGGGCAGAAGTGATGTAGGGGTAGGCATTGCCACAAATTACGACATTCTTACGCTCAAATTCACGAATAATGGCAATTTGGCGTGGGCAAAAACCTTTAATTCTTCGGGACTCAACGAGGACAAAGGGGAGAAAATACGGGTAGATGCCGCAGGAAATGTAGATATAGCAGGGCGTATTTGGAATGGAACGGATTTTGACATTATTTTATTGCAATATAACAGTGCAGGAACGCAGCAATGGTTTCAAATTATTGCTGGGGTAGG
>JAYUZN010000248.1:0-2532 GCA_043751755.1 Bacteroidota bacterium
GGTCAAGGTATGGACTATCAACTCAAACGCCTGCGTGAAGGTGTTGATATTGTGGTAGGTACGCCCGGACGTGTGATTGACCATATGAATCGTGGTACACTCAACCTCTCCGAAGTGGAGTTTTTGGTACTTGACGAGGCAGACGAGATGCTCAACATGGGTTTTGCAGAAGATGTAGAATCTATTTTGGCAAATATCCCCGAGAAAAGACAAATGTTGCTCTTTTCTGCGACTATGCCCGACCGTATCCGTCAGATTGCGGAGACGTATATGGGTAAATATGAGATGATTAAGGCGGCAAAAACGCAAGAAGCAGCCCCAAAAATCGAGCAAATCTACTACGAAGTATATGGAGAAGATAAATTCAAGGCTTTGTGTCGTTTGATTGACACAGAGAAAGAATTTTATGCCCTTATTTTTTGTAGAACAAAATCAGGAACTGACGAACTCGGTAACAGCTTGATAGACAAGGGCTACGCAGTGGAAACTTTGCATGGTGATGTGTCGCAACATGTGCGAGAACAAATCATGCGCAAGTTCAAAACCAAGCGTTCTACGATTTTGGTGGCGACAGATGTGGCTGCAAGGGGCATTGATGTGAACGACATGACTCATGTTATCAACTACGATTTGCCTCAAGACCCAGAAACTTATACGCATCGTATTGGTCGTACAGGTCGCGCTGGCAAAATGGGCAAAGCTATCACCTTGATAACGCCTGCGGAAAATCGGAAAATCGCCTTTATTTCGCATATTACCAAAATGCCTATCCGAAAAGGCAAATTGCCCAAAGCTGATGCAGCGATTGAATTGAAACGGATAGCGATTTTTGAGGAATTGACGGAGATGATTTCTAAGGAAGATTATGCGGATTTTTCGGACATTGCCGAGCAAATTTTAGCTTTTAACGAGCCACAATGGGCGATTTCGGCTTTGCTGAAAAAGGCTTATGGAGATGTTTTGCAACTCAATCATCATGACGATATTCGTGAGCCGCAGAGTAGAGGCGGAGGCGATGGAGGTAGAAACAGTGGCGCAAAACTCGAAAAACGGGGCGATAAAAAGCCGAATGATAGGGGAAATGACCGCGATAGAGGCAGTTTTAGAGACAGAGAACGTTCTTCGGGAGGCGACAGGGAAGGCTCGTTCAGGGATAGAGATAGGGACAGAGGGGTGTATGACAGAGAGCGTAGTACTACGACGATTGAAAAAAAAAGCGTCAGCAGAGAGGATAAAGAGAGTTCGGAGAAAAAACGCCCTTTTGACAAGGAAACTGTGAAGGAAAAAACGGTAAAACCGAGTCGCGATAAGAAAGGCTATGAGTTGTTGTTTTTTGCCAAAGGAAGTAAAGATGGTATCACAAATAGCATTTTTAAAGAGTTTATCAAAGACGAAACGGGTGTAGCTTCACATAAAATCTATGAGATAGATATTTATCCGAAACACACGCTTTTCCGCGTAACTTCTGATGCTGTAGAAGGCATTTTGAACCAGTTTGGCGGAGAAAGACCTGTGGTGAGGAGAGATAAAAAATAGTTGTTTGTGGGACACAAACAACGGCGAGCGTGAACAGTACCGGCTTACTAAATCTTGATGGTTTAGTAAGCCGGTTTTTATAATTAAAATGGGATAGATTTTCCCATAATTTTCAACTACTCTCCATTCTTCTTAAAAGGCGACTGTTCTTGATGAAAATCTAATGCCTTGCGTCCATAATAAATGCCCCCCCATAAGACTACAAAAGCCAATAACCGAACCGCAGAAGAAATCCCTAACTCTTCCCACTTATTGAGAATAATATAGTCATAAACAGTATGAAAAAGAATGGCAAGCCCTAAACCTTTGAGATGCAGCCAAGTAGCATTTTTGAACTGCCCCTCAAATTTTGCCAAGCCCATAAAATAGCCCATTGCTGTAGCAAAAGCCGCATGAGCAGGAACGGCAGTAAACATGCGCAAAATACCCGTTTCGTAGCCCCCCTTATAAACGTACAAGATATTTTCTAAGGCTGCAAAACCCATAGACACCGCAACGGCGTACATGATTCCATCATAAGGCTCATCAAATTCTTTGAGATTATAATTATAAAGGCGCAAAACCACATATTTCATGCCTTCTTCTGCCAAGGCTATCACGATTAGCACATGAAAAAATAAGCCGATGACCCCCGAATTGTCATCGGTTCCTGTCAAGTTTGCCAACACGTCTCCTATCGCTATCACAGGAAAAGCAACAGCAGCCCCCAAAACGAAGGAGATAATCAAAGGAATGAAAGGTTCGCGCTCATATTTATCCCGAAAATAGAAATAGGTAAATATCAAAGCAACAGGCGCAAGTGCGATAGAGAAGATGATTAAGATTTGAGTCATGGAAATGTAGATAATGCTTGCAAAACTACGCAGAAAAGCGGGTTATTTAGCTTTTTTTCAAAAATAAAAAAGAGGCACTTCTCGTTCTCTTATCAAATAACAAAGCCCTTCCACCGCCACAAATACATACAAATATACGTCCGAAAAGGCTCCCAATTTTTGC
>JAYUZN010000249.1:0-2248 GCA_043751755.1 Bacteroidota bacterium
AAGTTCTTTTCTGCGAAAGGCATTGAGTTCTACACATTCAATCGTGGCTATGTTGCTGCATATTGCCCCAAGTGAAAAGCCTCCCAGCCCTGCGAATAAATCTATGTGTGTCATATAAACAGGCTTAATTGGTTTGGATTTACGGTACTGTCTAATAACGGCTCGGAGCTAATCCATTCACAGGGCTTTGGGCTTGTTTCTGTCTCACATTTTGAGCAGATATTGCAGCGCAAGTGTTCGCCTTCTCCTATTTCCAAATCTATGTATTCCTCAATACATGCCATATTTGGGTACTGCGTTTTGCAGCCCTCACAATAGAGAATAAATGAAGTTTCGTTTAAGTTCATTTTTTTGTGGTTTTAGCAGGGTTGCAAACTGCGTGATAGCTTGCAACCCCTACATGAATTGGGTAGGAAATAACACGCATTGCGTATATACCTACATTATTCGCATTTAAATAAAGCGTGTTGTTTAGATAATATTGCTTGCTCTTGTAGGTATAATTGAAATCGCTTATCTGAATTTTCAAAATATACATCATCAATCTCAAAGCCGTAAAAATCAAATCCTAATTTGTGAGCGGCTATTCTGGAAGAACCGCTACCTAAATGCGTGTCTAATATTTTATCGCCTTGCTTTGCAAAGTGTTTTAAAATAATTTCATACAACGCAATAGGTTTTTGTGTTGGGTGCATATTTGAACCGTACTTATTCAAAAAACCTTTTTCTGTATTACCATCCAAAAAGATAGGAAGGGGCTTTTTGTCAAAAGATGTCCACGCTTGCTCATCAGTTACAGCCGTAAACTTTGTATTCATTTTGTGCCAGTAAATCCAACATTTTGTATTGGGATTAGGCAGCCTATCAATAAAGTAGTTCGCCCCAAAAATTATTTGGTTCTTTGAAACTCTTTGAATTTCAATAAAAAACTCTTTACTCATTGGTTCTTTATCCCAATCTTTATCTTCATGTTTTTTGTATCTTGCCTTCTTTTGTGCCTTTATTTTTTTTTCTGTATCCTGTTTTATGGTTGTAGTCCAACCTATACCATATTGAGGGTCTATTATAGCCAAGTCGAAATACTTATCTGAATACTCAGACAACATAATTTGACAATCTATATTTTTCACTTCTGAAATTTGCATAAAAAAGAATAAAAGAAAAGTGCGAATAATATAGTGCGGTTCACGTCAATTTTGAAAGAAAAAGCGTGAACCGCACATGCCAATTAGCAGTCATTAAATTTGACTTTGTGTCCCACAACTGCTTCAAATTCAACTAAAAAATATCTACTTTTTGCGTAAGATAGATTTTTGTTTATATATTTTTTTGCGGTTTCGATACTCCTGAAGTGGTGAGCCTTCAGAATATTGAATGAATGTGATATATCTCCACCTTCTTTCGCAAGGAAGTATTTTCCTGCTTCAATCTCTATTGCGACCATACAAAAATGAAATCTGCTAATATTGGGCTAATCGTACAGCGCAAAGTTCGGAGGCGCAGGGCTAAACTCATTCGCGCAGTCGTTTAGCCCCCAGCCACATTGGTAGCAATTAAAAATCTAAATCTGGTTTTTCTGGCGCAATATATTTTCCGCAATATCTGCATTCAATATAGAGAAAACAAAGTGCATCAAACATGAAAACGGTACGAAGTTTATAGCCAGCTTTTCTGCATAACCTTAGTAGTTTATCGTAATTCGGCACATAACTATAACGATAGCCATTTTGCGCCAATTCCAAATTTCCCTCTTGTATTTCTTCCACAAGGCGAATCGCTTTGCGCCTTGATTTTTGTTTTGAAATTACCATTGTATGTAAAAAATTAATTAAATGAAAAAAAATGCTACCAATGTAGTGCGGTTCACGTCAATGAAAGAACAGGCGTGAACCGCACATGCCATTATCAGAAATTGAATTGCTCCCCTATTTGGGCTGATTGCGTTTCCTGCATTTATCGTCGCAATTTTTCGTATCTGCTTTGGTCGTTACGAAGATGTTGGGACATCCTGCGCATTGACAACGTCCGGTGTAATAAGGTAGCCGCTCCCCGTCATCATTCGCAAAGCCATTGAGTTCCTCGTCATCATCATACGGGCGTGTGGCTCTATACACAGCCCCGTCCAAGTGGCGGGTAAAAATGATATAGTCAGTAGTTGTGCTTATATTCCCAGCTTTTAGGATAGAATCACATACTTTTATCTCAATAATGCGACTTTTCACCCCTTCTGGCTCGTCCGTCCGTCCGT
>JAYUZN010000250.1:0-11421 GCA_043751755.1 Bacteroidota bacterium
AGATTTTAACATTGCCCATCAAGACATAGATATTCATAGCCCCAAAACGAACAAAAATAGCTCTGGTTTCTTGCCACAAGAAAAGGCTTGGATGAGCGAGTTTTTGGCTACGGGTTTGATAGATACTTTTCGTAGCCTGAACCCTACAAAACAGGAATATTCGTGGTGGAGCTATCGGTCAAATGCGCGGGTCAATAACAAAGGCTGGCGTATAGATTATCTATTGGCTACAGATACTTTGAAGGATAAATGTGTGTCTGCCAGTATTTTGCCCGAAGCCGAACATTCTGACCACTGTCCGATAAAGTTGGAGATAGCTTTTTGATTTCACGCAGATTTTCGCAGATAGGGACGCAGATTTCACGCAGATGACTGTTCGGCTACGCTCACGGTACAATCTGCGAAAATCTGCGGTTAAATCTGTGAAAATCTGCGTGAAACTGCGAAATCAGCACTTCCATTTTTCCTTTAGCCACCAATATTCCACCAAAAAATCCATCTTTTTGAGGCGTATCTCTGCTTTTTTGGAGATAGCAGTGCCAATATGAGCCGCATTCAATAGGTGGTACACTTCCGAAGCGAAGTTGCGATTTGCCTGTACAATATGCTTTTGCAAGTTCTCGCATCTTTGAATAAAAACCCTAAAAGTGTTCACACTATTCGTCAGGCTGTCTATATCCCCCATCTCAAAATAGGTTTTCATTTCTAAACGCCTCACTTTCAAGCTAATCATCACATCAAGCATTTTGGCAGTTCGTACATTATACAAGACTAATTCGTAATTTTTCCCCACAAAAGCGGCTATCGCCTCCGCAATCAATAGGCAACTTTCTTGAGCAGTAGGAGCGATTTTGGAACTATATTCCTCTATGAGTTGCGGGAGGAAATCGGGGTTTTGATAAAAATAGATGCTATATTGCAGAAAATTGAGGAAGACATTGGGGATAATATAGCCATGTTGGTCATATACCCAGCCTTTTTCGATAGAGGTTTTGTACAAATTGTAGATGGTAGAAAGAGCATCTTTATCGCCTTTTTGGGCTTCAAAGGTATAAAAGCCTCGCAATCTTGCATATATACTGGTGAGTTCGGTAAGCGGAAATTCCTGCTCATGCTTGCTGATAACTGCGATAATTTTTTGAGAAAAATCGGTCGAAGTCTGGAACATTTTCACCAAATAATAATAGGCTTGAACATGCGGAAAGACCCATATCGTAATATTTTGCTCGATTTGGCTGAGGGTGTGTTGAATATAATAAATATTGTCCTTACTCAATTGCATGCCTTCTATATATTGCAAATGGGCGCACAATTGCAGCCGATACGCATAATAATAATTGTCTAAAGCCTTAATCAATGGGCTAAAAAGAGCCGTAGGAAATTTGCCCCTTTGTTCAAACTGCCATGATTGCGTAACTTTTAAACCCTCTATTTCTATGGCAGCATCTAAGTAAAAAGTGTCATGAACGGCTACTTTGCGCAGTTTAGCCTCATACTGCCCGATTTCTTCTTGTGCAAGTTCATGACATTGATGCTCCATATAGTAGTTGATGAGTGTTTTTTTGCGGTAAAAAAAACTGTCAAGGGCTTGAGTCGTTACCAAAAAATCTTCTAATAAAACGACCACTTTCCGATATAAACGATACTTCCTGTGAATAGAAAATTCTTGGTTTGGAAAAATAACCTCCCAAAAATAAGCCTCCTCCCAAGGCTCTTCGCCCTTCAATTTATCTTCAAATATAAGTAAGCCTTTCACCCATTCGCTCAGGTTTTCATGGGTGTTAAAGAACGGAGAATCTACACATTCAACCAGCCGTTTTTTGTTTTCCTCGCTTAAAAAAGAAACAAAACATAATATTTTTTCGTAAATTGTCATTTTTTTGGAGATGATGAGGAGCTTCTTTCAAGCAAAGATAGTAAGAAAAAATAGGTTCACGCAGATTTTCGCAGATTAAGGACGCAGATTTTCGCAGATTTTTTTTAATCTGCGAAAACCTGCGGTTAAATCTGCGAAAATCTGCGAGGCAATATTAAGCTATTATCCCCACATTCTACCAAAAAAGAAATAATCCTATTGTGTGAATTAGTTTGAGATATTTGCAAAATTCCCTCAAAAATGTAATTGCTACGTCCACTTTCATCGCCTACCTTTGTCCCTTTATGTATATTTCATTTTTTTTTGCCTTTTTGCGAGTGTCCTATCGCAATAGATTTTACCTTTTTGTAAAGAAATGAGCCTTGAAAAATTGCTTGTTTTTAACGTCAAAACGTTGAAAATAAGGAATTTATGTGCTTACTTTTCAAAAAATAGAAATATCCTTTTTCGGAAAATACTTTCAAATTTCTGCAAATTTATCCAAAAATTGTAATTGTGAGCCAAAAGAGGCGGGCGTACCTTTGTCCTATCAATCTTTAACTACTTAATTCAAACATTATGCAAAACATTTACAAATTCGCCACGCTTTTCTGTGCTATCACTTATTTGAGCCTTTTTCAAACGGCTTGTGTCAATCCTGCAGCCGAAAAAATCGCGCCTGCAGCCAAACCGCAAATACATGCAAGAGAAGCAGGAGGCATGGTTATTGTCATCGGAGACGTGGACGCAGTGCCGACTTACGACTCCGAAATGAACACTTATGTCAGCAGCGAAACGGGAACGATAGCCTTGCAAACCAGCCTAAATGCCAACTGCAGAGAGGTAATTGTGGCGTACAGATTGGCTACAGAAAGTAACTGGAGCAGTGTATGGATACAGCAATCTTACGAAAGTGGGGTAGTATCTGTGGATTATACCTTGTCATGTCTCAATGCGGAGAGCAATTATGTGGTCAAAATCATCGCCTTGCCTGATGGCACAAGCGGCAGCTTGTATGCAACGGGAAATGCGTGTTCAGAATAAATAGCAGAAGGCTCGTCCTTCTATGTAGATAACACACCTTCATCTAATTTAGTCAAAATTCCCTCGTTTGTGCAATAGCAAGCGAGGGTTCACCTTTTCAAAAATACTTCCGACAAAAAAAAAATAGCAGAAACGCAACTTCAAAGTAGATAAAAACAACTTTATGCAGCCGCTAACGTAAATAACCTTTTAACAAAAACAGGCTTTTCGGGCAAAACGATCATTATTTTTTCCATGAAATACATTATTCTTTCTTGTATATTTTTCTTGTCTCTGCAAACTACTTTTGCGCAAGAGCTAAACTGCACAGTAAACATCAATGCCACCCAAGTTACGGGCGACAAGCAGGTGTTTCCCAACCTTCAAGATGCCATTCGCCGCTATATGAACAACACAAAATGGTCGAATGATGCTTTTGCTAATGAGGAAAAAATCGAGTGTTTTATAGACATTTCGGTGCAAAACAGAGACCAAGACCGCATGACTTGTATGGCAAATATTCGGGTGTTGCGTCCCGGCTTCAATAGCACATACAAGTCGGTAGTTGCCAATATTTCGGACAAAAATGTGAACTTCAACTACATTCAAAATCAAGAATTGTATTTCACAGACGGAACTTATAATGACAATTTGAGTGCGATTCTCAACTTTTATGGCTTTGTGATTATGGGCTTAGATTATGACACTTTTTCGCCAGGTGGCGGGCAGCCCTATTTTCAAAAGGCGCAAGAATGGGTGAATTTGGCTTCGGGAAATAAGGAAAATGGCTGGACGGTGGCAAATGCGTCAAACCCTACACAGACCCGCGAGGGCTTGACAAGGGAATTGCAAAATGGCTCTGCAAGTGCTTTTCATACGGCTATGTACAAATTTCATCGCAGTGGCATAGACAAAATGGAGACCGACCCCGCAAAAGGCAGAAAAGCCATTATCGAAGCTCTCAAAGACATGGAAACGGTGAACCGAAATGTGCCTGTTTCACGCTTGTTGCGGGTGTTTTTAGATGCCAAAAGCAATGAGTTAGTCGCTATTTTTGGTAAGGCTTTTCCTACCGAAAAACAGAATTTCTTGGAGATGATGCAAAAAATAGACCCCACAAGCATGGCGGTTTATAATAAAGTATTGGAAAATAAATAGCTTTTTCCGTTGTGTGCTGTTGTCTGTGAGGACACAGACAACGGCACAACAACGGCACGCAGGTAAATTAAATCTTTATCTGCGTTATCTGCTTTCATCTGCGAAAATCTGCGTGCCGAAATCAGCCCCTCAAAATCCCAAACAGTCGCAGCGACAATGCCATAAATACCATTTGTGAATTGGCATTTCCCCCTATATAATACAAGGCATTTTCCACCTCTTGCAACATCATTTCTGCCTTTGGCACAGACATGACCTTGCTAAAATTCTGGTGAAACACCTTATCCTCTTCCGTTACCAACGCCAACTGTGGCACTTTTAGATGAAATAACAAAGAGTCTCGCATCTTTTTGATAGCCAAACGCAAAAAATTTCGCTGAAATTCCTTGCTTGCTTTATACACTTTTTCGATGGCTTTGTTCATTTCCACATAATTTCCTGCATAGCTCATGCGCAACCATTGTGCATACAAATCATTGAGTGCCACGCCCGCTTCCTCCAAATAGCCTTTGGCATTGACCATGCTTCCGTCCGAAATAGCCGCAATTTGTTGGGCTTGCAAAGGCGAAAGATGGTGCGTTTTTTGCAAATCCGCCGCAATGTCCTCCTGCGAAAGTTTTTGCAAAAACAGTCGCTGACAGCGCGAAATAATCGTAGGTAACAAACGACCCGGCTGCGAAGTTGTCATCAAAATAAGCGTCCTTTCTGGCGGCTCTTCCAATATTTTGAGAAAAGCATTCGCCCCTTTTTCGTTTATAAGTTCCGCATTCCACACAATCAATACCTTGAATTTCGCACAAAACGACTTCATAAGCATCTTGCGTTTCGCCTCCCGAATCTCATGCACACTTATATTGAGTTGCTTGTTTGCCCCCTCCAAAAAGGTCTGCCATTGCTCCAACGAATAATAGGGGTCTTGCAAAAAAGACTTGCGAAAATCCGTTATATAGCCATCAGAAAGGGGGTTTTTGCCCTTATCTTCTTCTTTGTTGATGATAGGCAAAACGAAATGCACATCAGGGTGAATCATCGGGCTACTGCGCTGACAATTCGCACATTTTCCACAACTATCATCTGACAAAGGCTGCAAGCAGTTGGCATATTGCGCAATCGCTTTGGCAAACGCCAATTTTCCGATGCCTTCCGCACCGCATAAGAGCAGGGCATGTGGCAATTTATCGTGCTGCATAGCCGATAAAATGTGTTGTTTTGCTTCGGTTTGTCCTAAAATTTGGTGGAATTGCATGGTGTTATTTTTTCAATCTTGCTATTTCGGTTTTTATTTGTGGGAGAATGTCTTTATTTGCGATTTCGCCGTCAAGACTGAAAATGATGAATACTTTTCCCCCATATTCCGCTTCAAATTCCGCAAAATTGAATTTCATTCTTTCAGTAGCCGAATAAGTACCGAAATTGGATTTTGCGGTAATGGGTTTTATTTGAATTCCAAAAGCTTTTTCGCCTACCCAGCCGAGATAATCTATATCTCCTGCGTGGTCAAGTTCGGGAGGGCTTTCTTCAAAACGAACCTCATCAAATTCTTTTGCTAAACCGTCATATATTACAGACTTTTCACGTATATAGCCATCATAAGTTCTGTTAATCGTAAGGTTATGAATATAATCTTCGCAATCTTTTTCCGTAAGTTGCGCAAAGGCATCTTTCCATTCGGGAATAACCGTTCCTGTAATTTTTTCATGTAGGCGTATACCAAGTTCTTGCAAATGCTCCTGCGTGATTTTAAAACTGTTTTTCCCGTCAGTTTTTGCGTTTTCAAAATACCACTTCTCCCATCCTTCAATGGTTTGAGGCTGACATTCCCGAATCAATGCCATAACAGCCCCTACGTTTTTGGGGCGAGTAAGGTGGTAAGTTTGGCAGGTATAATTTAATACTTTTTCCTTTTTGCCAAAATCTAAGGAGTATTTTTCTGGTTGTTTTTTCGGCATTTTTTAAAGTTGTTGAAGGTAACGAAAATGAGTATTTTTTCTTAATAAATCTTGCAGTTCTTCTGCCTTTTTTTCAAGTGCAATAAAATCCGCATGGTTAGACGATACTTCACCTTTTAGCTTTTCTATGGCTACTTTTAGGCTGAAAAGGGTAAATGTTTCTACAAAAATGGGAGAATAAGCGGCGGCATTACTTTGCATTTCCGCGCTTACTTCCGATATTTCGAGTAATTTATGCGTATGTTGAAAAGTGAGACATTCCCTTACAGAAAGTCCCCAAACTTGCGTAGTAGGGCAGTTTGCACAATCTTTTGTACAGGTTTGCGCAATTTGATAAAAGTCATTTCCACAGGAATCACAGACTTTTTCATAAGATTGGCAGGTACTTATTTTGCCGATTTCAGCCTCTTTTTCATCATAACTCAGCCAAACACCGAGATTTTCGGGGTCTTCGTATTCGCAAGGTTTTGCACAACGATCGCAATGCCAGATTTTGTGTTCCATATAGATTTTGAATAATATTTTTTACTAAAACGTAATTTACTACAAAAATTTAGTTGCCTCAATAGTTGACGCTTTGCGTAAAACATCATTTTTAAAGTCCTGTAAGATAGGGAAAATACCCTGATATATGCTTAATGCCTGCTTCGGAGAAAAGGCAATGAGTTCTCCATGTGCAATTATGTTTCTGTTCCTTACCAATTTTTCATCAATAATCGCACTTTTTAACAAATATCTATTCTCATCAACCCCCAATATTAAACAGATTTCTACCAATGTTTCCATATTCAACTTTGAATAAGTAGCTATTGAATAATTATAGGGTATTTCCGCTTTTTGCTCTAAGCTATCAAATAATACTTGTAAGGCTTTTATTTTAAGTGCAACATTTCCTTCCAAAAAATCTTTGACCTTGTCCAATTTGCTAATGGCTAATAAGCCGTAGTTCAAGTCTTTATATTTTATTTTTTGAAATGAGGTATATTGCAAAAAAGATTCTCCTGCGTCTTTGATAAAACCTTCCCAATGTGCATACAGAAAAACAAGTAGGTTTTTTGCGAAAACTCCTCCTTCCCATTCTTTATGTTGATTTTTTTCGACTAACTTTCGATAAAATTCCAACTCATCTCGCCTTTGCCTAAAATTTTCTGCTATATTAGCTTCCAATTCGTTATAAGTTCTATTTGTTTTTGCCATTTTTGTTAAAGTATTGTTTACCAAATGGAACTACATTTTTAATTCTTGCCTCCGAATTTGTGCCGCTTCTACCTCCTTTATATTTTATAAATCCTGTTTGGCTCTCTAATTCATTAATTTTATTCGATATTAATTCAATATCTTCTATACTATAACTCTCAATATTGTTATAAAGTCCAATAGCGATAGCCTCATAGTAGGATTGTAAAAACAGCCTACCTTCATTTTCTTTTTGGAAAACGCCAGCCCCTTTAGCTTCTTTTAACAATTCAAAGGTTTTTTGAAACTTTCTTTTTTCTACCACTAAATCAAATTTCCCATCTGCTATTTGTGTTAAAAAATTATTCTCTTGATAAAAAATACATTCATCTATAAAACTATCCACTTTCCCTTTTTTGTATTCAAAAAGAGAAAATATAAATAACCTTAACACAAGGTCTTGATTATATTTTTCTTCTACTAACTTGTCTGATAAACTTACGCAGGTTTGATAATTTTCGTCTTCAGATAGTTCTATTAACCAATTATAAACTTTTTTATTTATCATAACTAACAGGGCATTCCTATATTCCTGCCCCGATAAAACGGCTGCCCAATTAAGGCGTTGAAAAACCTCAAATTTGGCGGAAGCATCTGATAAGTAGCGAATAATTTTTACTTCTATTCTGCTATCTCTTTTGAAATCAAGTTGTAGTTTGTAAGGAAGTGCCTCCCAAGTCATGCCTTCCAAAAAAGGAAGATATTTTGTTTTTTCTAATACTGTAGCGGGCAAAACTTCTCCTTTGTCATCTTTCAATACGCCTACAAATTGAAAAATCGTAGATAATCGCTGAACACCATCTACCACTTCCCATTTTCTATCTTCATTTTGATACACAAAAATAGAAGGCAAAGGCACCCCCATCAAGATAGATTCAATCAATCTCGTTTGCTGACTTAGTGTCCACCTAAAGGCACGCTGAAAATCGGGATTTATAATGATTTCCCCTTCTCTGTACATGCTGATTAATTCTCCGATAGACATGGAATATCCATCAGTAATGAACTCTTTTTTCGCATTATTTACTTGCTCAATAATGCCTGTTTCAATATCAGGTGTTGTTATTGTTGTCATAATTCAAAAATTTAGTTTTATATTTAAAATCAGCCCTTTCATCTACTTGCGCAAAGCCATATTTCAGCAAATGCGCATTAATAAAAGTCTTGTTTTGAAGGTACAAATATACTAATAAATGATTGTCTTTGTCATGTTTTTCTGTGTCATATTTCAGAAAAACTTTTTGCCCTTTGGTCTTTTTTTGTAAAAATTCTGTAGCACTTCCATTTTTACTTTCGTCTTGTTTGATGCCAATTAAACGCACAATTAAGTCATTGTTGAGTCGTATGAGTTCGGGACTTATTATCTCTTTTACCCTAAAAAACTCCTCCTTTTCCGCTTTGCTTTCCGCATCTAATTTTGACCCAAATTGCAGTTTTTTTACGTCTATTTTTTTGTCTAATTTGTGTGTATCTTCAAAAATATAGGGCAATTCTGCGATTCTTTTTGCAAAATCTGCTTCCCTATTTTCTGGTGTTACAAAATCAATTCGCACATCATCAAAAATATTGTCCTGATTTGAGCCGATTCTTTGCTTAATAATCGGGATAAATTCAGGGTTTATTTCGTAGCCGCAGGAATTTCGCCCAAGTTTTCGAGCGACCAAAGCAGTTGTGCCACTTCCCAAAAAAGGGTCAAGCACATTTTCGCCTGCAAAAGAGAACATTTTTATTAATCTTTTGGGCAATTCTTCGGGAAACATGGCAAGATGTGCGTCTTGTTTTGCCCCACTAAAATTCCAATGCCCATTGAAATATAAATTCCAATCTTCTTTGCTCATTACAGAAATTTCTTTTTGTTCAGGCGTAGGTTTTGGGGCAATTCCTTGTTTTTTGAATAATAAAATATATTCAAAATCTAACTTTACAATTCCATTTCGAGGATGCGGAAAACTGCCCATAATACTTGCGCCTCCTGTGGTATTCATGGTAGTTGTTTTTTGCCAAATAATAGCCCCCATGAAGTCAAAACCGAGTATTTCGCAAAATTTGATAATTTCTGTATGAATGGGAATGATTTTGTAACGCCCATAATATACAGACCTCGCAAATTGGTCGCCTATGTTTATACATAAACGACATCCTTTGTGTAACACTCTATAACATTCCTTCCAAGTGAGATTTAAGTGATTAATATAGGTTTCATAATCATCATGAAACCCGATTTGATTTTCTGTTCCATAATCCTTCAGCTGCCAATACGGAGGCGAAGTTACGACCAAATGAATGCTCTCATCTTTGAGTTCTGCCATGTTTCGGCTGTCGCCATTGATGATTTTATGATATGTTTTTTGCATGAATTGTTATTTTTATATTTTTCTACCATTTGAAAAATGGCAGCTACGGGATGATTATTTTCTCCAAGCACCTACATTCCTCTCCCACAATCACGATTAAATACGTTCTCAAATCGGGATACTCCTCCAATTCGGGCATGGCTAAATAGCCTTTTACCTGTTCTATTGCCTCCGCTTTGACGGTTTCAAATTCAGATTCGCGGCTTTTGGGCAGATATTTGAGTTCTAAGGCTACATTATAAGGCATGTCAAAAGGCGGACGTTTGAGCAAAAGCACGTCCAAAAACTTCCTATCAATTTCATATTCGGACTTTATATAATAGACCCTGCCCATAGATAAAAAGCTGATAAGCATGGCTTTAATGTGCGATTCGCTCAAATCTTTTGTGTCTCTTACCGAAAGTTTATGAATCGCTAAACAAAGTTGCGTTACAATAGGCTGCGGCATATCGTCATAACATAGCAAAGAAATGGCTTCATTTATCTGCCTATGATTACTTACATCTCCGTCTTTTTCTTTGAATAACAAAATTTCTCTAAAAAAATCGTAATATAATTTTTGAATAACAACATTCGGAATTTTGAAATACATTTCCCCTTTTTTCTCTTTTTTGAGGGTGAGCAAGCCCATATAATACAAAAAACTGATAAAATCGTCAGGCTTCAAAGGCTTTTCAAAGGAATATTGTTCTGTAAGTTCAGCGGCAATTTCTCCCTGTTCTATAAGCGTTTGTAACACGGCATTATTTTGGATAGGAATATTGCCAAGTTGCGTAGCTAAACGGATTTTGCTATAATCCGAAGCTATATTTATGTCTAACAGATTGGACGGATATTCGCCTGTACTTGCATATTCTTCGGCAAAGTACATAATCATATTGGAGTTGTAAAGCCTCTCTTTTGCTTTTTTGTGAAATAAATAGCCATCATACCAAGCCGTCAAATCTCGCAAAGTTTTGGGAATTTCTTTGTCTGGCATGCCTATTTTTTGCAAAATCCATAATACTTCTGCCTTCGTAAAGCCTAACATATCATGAAATTCGAGTTTGTGTGTAAGCGATTTTGTAATGTTAAAACCGCTTGTCATGCTATCTAAGGTTACTGGCGAAATTCCTGTTATAAACACTTTTTCCACCACATTATCCATCGCAGCTTCTTTGATGGTCTCATAAAATTTGCGAACAAAGCCTTCCTTTCCCACCATATCCATAAACCACCCCCCTGCCCCCCCTTGTAGGGGGGAAGGGGGGTGGTGAAATGCGAGGATTTGATGGGCAAAATGGTCATATTCGTCTATGAGAATATAGAGATTGTAGGGCAAATCCGCAATCCTGTTAAAAATATACGTTAATACCTCATGCGGTGTTTTTATTTTGGTTATTTCCTGCACATCTTTTTCAGAAAAATACGTAGGATTTGTTCTAAAAAAATGGGTAGAACCCGATTTTACTTTATGTAAAAAACCGTCAAAAGTCATTTTTTCGGAATCTGTCATAATGCCAGAAAAGCCGAGTTGTAGCACAAAATAGCTGCTTGCAAAAGAGGTAGGATTTTCGCCTATGTAGGTTCCTGAAAAGTGATAGTCAAATTTTGCCTGATGTTCTACGCCATAATAATGGTGCAACATAGACATAAACAGGGATTTGCCAAATTTGCGGGGGCGCAAAAAGGTAACATATTTGAGCGAACTTTCTTCTAAGACCTTGACAAAGGGAGTTTTGTCCACATACAAAGACTTGTATTTCCGCAAGATGCCCCAGCCGCTTACGCCTATTGGTAATTCTATCATGGTTTTTTGTGTTTTTTTTCACGCAGATTTGCGCAGATGATTGCAGATTTCGCAGAT
>JAYUZN010000251.1:0-4924 GCA_043751755.1 Bacteroidota bacterium
CGGAACATGATGCCATCGCACCAAATCCAAAATCTGCAGCCTTTGTGCAGGAGAAATATCGGCTTGTTGATGCAAAATTTTACGGGCTATCGGCACACCTGCCGACTCATGCCCCTTTGCTGTCCAGCGATTATCTTTCCAAACCGAAACTTCAGGCTTGCCAATGTCGTGCAGCAAACAAGCCCAATAAAAAATCTTTTTTTCGTTTTCGGACAAATCGTGGCTTGCCGCATAGTCTTGATACTGTTTCAAGACCATTTGCGTATGAATCCACGCATTTCCTTCTGCATGATATTTGGGGTTTTGCAGGGTGTGTTCTAAACGGGAGATATGTTCTGTTGGCAGCATAGTTTATATAAAAAATAGTTGTTTTAGCATAGAATAAAAGGGAGGAAATTGTGTGTTATTTACCGCTAAATATTCTACTATATCTAAATTATTATTCATAACTTCTTCAATAATAAGCGAATACTGCTCACTTCTCATATCTTCTAAAATTGTGTTATTTAAATATAAAATCTGAATCATATATTTTGCCTTGTTATCATTTTTCCCATTACTTTCTATTTTTCCTTGTATATCGTAGGAAAAATAGCTTTCAATATCTGCCATTTCAACAGGATGTAAAAACAAGGTTTCCTCATACTCATTGTCTTTCGGGTGTCCGCAAAATGCTTTTGAAAGGGGCGTAGGAACATGCTGAATATCATAGCCTTCGCAAGAAATTGAGAGGTTTTGATGTGCAAAAGTAAGCTGTGAAAATGCGCTTTTCGGGCGTATATGCTCAATATGGGAAGGGTGAATATTGCCTTGTGAATCTATTTGCACTTTTTGCGGAATTTGCTGCTGACAATACACACACAGCCCCTTTTGTTCTGCCCACAAATGTTGATGTAGCTTTAATTTTACCGCTTTATTTTTAAAATTTCCCCACTTTTGCAAGGAAATTCCCCTACGATTTTTGTAATTTTCAAATTCAATACACAAGTTTATTCTTTCAATATGGCGCATGACTTAGCTTTTCTTTTTGGCGGTTTAACATAAGGATTTGATGATTTACTTTCATTATAAAAGGGTCTTGTTTGCCCAAATCTATGGTAAGTTGCATAATAAGTTCTGTCGTTTCTGTTTTTTCAAAATCCTGAATATTAAGTAGTTCCGTCAATTTATCTATTTCTTTTTGCGTTTCAAAATCCCTCAACATTTCCACTTCCATTATTTCCTTCAAAATACGATTCGGCTCTACGCCTTTGCTATGTTTTCCTTCTTTTTCCATATTCAAAATTTGCACTTTTCGCCCATTTTCGCCTTCTTGTATATGTAGCAAAAACAAACTTTCGGGCTTGACAGAAGCCATAATATGCGGTGAATGAGTTGCTACGATAACCTGATTATTTTTGCCTATTTTTTGGTATAAAGTAATAATCGCCTTCTGCCAAGTTGGGTGCAAAGAATCCTCTGGCTCATCTACCAAAATAATTCCGTCATTTATATCAAGTTGATAGAGGGAAATAGCCCGAAAATAAAGTTGTTTTTCGCCATTTGATAGGTCATTAAAATAGATTTTTTCGCCATTCAAACTCTCAAAAACCATCTGCTCTTGTTCAAAATCTGCCAACTTTGTATTGAGTTTGAAATCTGATAATAGATAATTCACTTTTTGAACGGCACTTTGTAGCGTTTGATAAGGGCTAAGTTGTTTGTTTCGAAATACATCATTTAGGACAGATTTTAGCAGTGATTCTTCCATATTTTTTTGATGGTTATTGATATGAAACTGTTGAACCTTAGCACCTTCATAACTATTTTCATTAGCAGGAAAATAAGCAACATATCCTTCTTCAATAAAAAAGGATAGTTTTGTGCGAGCATCTGACCTAATATTGAGATTTTCGCTACTTGATGCAGGAGGAAAAGCAATATTTAACAAAAATGTATCATCATTTACCATAGATGCTAATGCCATTCTTTCCTTCACACCTTCTGGTAATTCCAATTCTTCCCTGTCTTCCCACTTTTTCTTGAAACTACTAGAAATCTCTATTTCCGTGTTTAAATTTTGTATGATTTTCATCCTCTCCATCTTACAACCATTTATTATTTCTTTTATTAGTTCCAACACGCTTGTTTTCCCGCAGCCATTTACGCCTGCAAGCACAATCGTATCCAAAGTATTCCCCTCTTTGTCCACAAAGTCAAAGGTAGCCTCATCAAATACCTTGTATTTTTCGATATGTAGTTTTCGTATTTTCATGTTGTATAAAAAAAGTAAGCCACAAAAGTAAGATTAAATCTGCGAAAATCTGCGTGATTTTTTTTACCGCAAAGTTCGCAAAGAAACCGCAAAGGACGCAAAGGTAACGCCATAGATATTTAGAGGTTTCTATTTTATCTGCGAAATCTGCTATCATCTGTGAAAATCTGCGTGAACCCTCAGCTCCCATAAATCAAAAACACAAAAGCCGCTAACCACGCCACAATCGTCAGTTGCAAGAACAAATCTTTCAACAAAATCTTAGCAGGATTGCCGCTATTTTGCTCCACAAAAGTAATTTGCATATAGCGCAAAATGGCAATAAGCACAAACAAAACCGTCAAATACAAATATTGACTATGATATTTGTTTTGAATTTCGGGCGAAATCGTATAAAAAATATAGGCAACTACCACCACAGAAGCCATCATCATCATCGCAGCATTTATAAATTCGAGGTTGTAGCCGTCAATCGCTTTGCGCGTCCTTGTGCCTTCTTCTGCCAGCAAAACATCAGTCCTTCTTTTTGCCAAACCCAAAAACAACGCCAACAAAAAGGTTATCAAAATAATCCACATAGAGAGGGAAATGTCGCCGATGCTTGCCCCAATAAACAGCCGCAACACAAAGCCTACCGCCAAAATCGACACATCTATCACCGCTATATGCTTCAATTTGAAGGAATAAGCTACATTTATGGCAAAATAAAACAAGGCGATTCCCAGCGTTTCTCCGCCCAAATAGGCAAAAATCCCAATCCCAAATGTCATCAAAAAGCCCATCAAAACAAAGGCAGAACGCACCGAAATCGTACCTGCCGCCAACGGACGATGCTTTTTTTCGGGGTGATGCCTATCCTCTTCCCTATCCACATAATCGTTCATCACATACACCGCACTTGCTAAGGCACAAAATGCCAAAAAACCCAGAAAAGTAGGGAACATTACCTCCTTATTCAAGATTTTTAGCCCAAAAAAAGCAGGAATAAACAGAAATACGTTTTTGACATATTGATGCGGTCGCATCAATTTCAGGTATTGTTTCATGCGGAATGTGTCAATTTTGCAGCAAAAGTACGGTATTTCACGCAGATAAACACTGATTTAGGCAGATTTCGCAGATATAGCCTGCTTTTATCTGCGAAATCTGCTTTCATCTGCGCAAATCTGCGTGAAATTGCCCGAAATTCCTTAGCTTTGCCCCAAAATACTCCATAATGCCAGAATTTCTCTTACGAAATGTTCAAGTCATAGACCCGCAAAGTGCCTATCATTTACAAAACTGCGATATTTGGGTGGTGGACGAAAAAATCGTGGAAATCGCCCCTGCTTTTTCTTTGTCCACAGGCAATAAAAAAGTCATAGAAGCAGAAGGTTTGTGTGTTTCGCCTGGTTGGATAGATATGCAGGTACACCTTTCTGACCCGGGCAATGAGGCAAAGGAAACCTTAAGTGCAACGGCAATCGCAGCAGCAAAGGGCGGTTTTACCCGAATTGTGGGCTATCCGCAAACCCGCCCAATTGCCGACAATGCGCAGGTGCTTCAATCACTGCAATTACGTAGTCAAAACCTGCCCATACATTTTCATTTTGCAGGGACACTTACGCATCAAGGAGCGGGAAAAGAAATTGCTGATTTGTACGAAATGCACAGCTCTGGGGCAATTGCTTTTACAGATGGCATATTTTCCCATCCAAATGCAGGCTTAAACTTACGTTTGCGCCAATATATGCAGCCTTTTGAGGGCTTGATGCTATGTTATCCTTCCGAAAAAACGTTGGTAGCAGATGGGCAAATGAATGAAGGCAAATCGGCTGTACAAATGGGCATGAAAGGAATCCCCGAAATGGCGGAATCTCTGGCGGTAACAAGTGAGTTATATTTGTACGGTTATGCCCCGACTCGCACGCATTTTCAGCCGATTAGCTCGCCCGAAGCCTTAAAAGTTTTGACCGAAGCAAAGAAAAAATATGATAAAATTTCGGTGGGAACGGCGGTTATGTACATTGCCTTGAATGATGAGGCTTTGAAAAGTTATGACACACATTTCAAGGTATATCCACCTTTGCGCGCGCAACATCAAGCCGAACAAATCATTGCTTATATCCAAAAAGGGACAATAGATGTGCTTACTTCGGCACATTTTCCACAGGGTTTAGAAGAAAAAGAAACGGAATTTGAGGTGGCAGAACATGGCATGTTGGGCTTACAAACGGCTTTTTCTCTGGCAAATGAAGTCTTGGTTCAAAGCGGAAAAATAGATTTGACACATCTTATTCGCTTATTTTCGCAGAATCCTCGTAGCATTTTAAAGTTGCCCCCCATTTCCATCGAAAAACAGCAAACAGCCGAACTTACCTTATTTATTCCTACGGAAAAATGGGTGTTATCGGCTGCAAATATTCCTTCTACTGCCAAAAATACCCCTTTTTTGCATCAAACTTTGACAGGATTTGTGTGGGGGATTGTGTGTAAAGGGGCATTTTTGGGGCATCACGCAGATTTGCGCAGATGAAAGACAAAGTTTATCTGCGAAATCCGCCATCGGAACACGAAAAGAATAAAATCATCATTTACCACTAAGGCACAAAGGAAACTAAGAAAGAAAAAGTGTGGCTTAGATGTCTTCTTTTACTATATAGCTTCGTGTTTCTTCGTGCCTTAGTGGTG